>NHGH02000035.1 GCA_002172355.2 Euryarchaeota archaeon TMED132 | reverse complement strand
AATGCAATAGTATGGTGAACAGTAAAAATTCCAGCAGAAAGGAATATTGGAATCCAAACTCCACCAATTAACTGCTCAATTTTAGATGTGATAAACCATCTAAATACGTATTCTTCTAATACCGAATTAATGAATACCCAGAAAATGATAGCTAAAGCAAATTTCCAAGCGACAGTCAATCCAACGCTATCTAAGATTTCAGTTAATTCATCCGCTCTCAGTAACTTATCACCTATCGAAAAATAAGCAATAAATATCACTATTAGCATCCCTATACCAAGGAGAGTTGATACTTTCCATCCTCCATTTTCTGGCCAGGATAATGATTTTTTCCCTTTCTCGATACGTAAATACCAGAATGCAGGTAATCCAAAAATCCACACCTTGGTAAAAATGAATACAAAAATGGCTAATAGGCCTGCTTTGAAAGCAAAACCGGTTATCACTGAAATACTCGGTGCAATGGCTACTAAAATTAATCCGAGCAATGCCAAATTTCTTTGATTAGAAACTGTTGTATCTTCTGATTTTTGTTCAGAGATCATCGAAGTGGCCTCTTTAATCTTCCATTTCATCCTTCAATGCTGCTAATGCACTACTTGCCGAAGAATCTGGCACTGGGAGAGGCGGAAGAGGTAATTCTCCAAGCCCTGGTAATGGTGGTAAAGCAATACCATCTGGAGTTAATAACTCTGGTAGTTTTGGCTTCTTTACAACTTCTTCAAAGCCATCATCCAATGGAGTTCTTAATTTCAAAATCTTATTCTCATCCAATCTTATGAATGTAGCGCCGTAAATATGTCCAGGTTGTGGATTTTCTGGTTCAACAAGAACAGTTTGCCCATGATTCTCAGTTTGAAGAACTGCGACCAAATCTTCACCTGCAGTATGTTCTTCCCACATTCTTACAGTTGAAGCTCTAATCTCCGCCAATTGACCTCGGCGTCTTTTTTCTATTCTGTTTCTAATTTCTTGATGCTTTATTCTGCGATTAGAAACTGTAACTTCAATGTCTGCATCTTCTACAGATTCAGGACTTACCTCAACAACATATTCATCAGCAGTATGTAATTCTTCAATTTCTACCTCGACTTCATCAAGAGTAATCATTCCCTCATCTTCAGATTCTAGATTTAGTTTTTCTAGTTCTGCAGCTTTTATTTTTGCCAATTTACGCTCACGAAGAGATGCACCATCAAGAGAATCTTGAGTTACTGGTTGTGGGATATCTGAATCTTCTTCTACTTCTTCTTCCAATGTTTCTTCTGTTGAAGCAACTTGAGTTGATGCTTTTTGCACTGGCAATAGTGTTCTTTCTCTTCCACCCATCAAGACCCAAATTGTTGTGAAAGCAAAGGTTAGTCCAATCAAAGTCCACTTACCATTCTCGGTTAAGCTAGAGGCTGATGTCAGATAAAAAAAACCGGAAGTAAGGGCAATCAAACCGATTACTGTACGTGCAAACCCCATGTCCCTCACCACAATGCAACTGCTTCTAACTTATCATGCTGATGGCAATTGGTTAAACAAGTCGTTTAATGCCCTACTCCTATGACTAAATTTTTTCTTGATATTAACCTCAACGCCACCAAATGGTGAACCATGAGTACTTACTTCACCATATTCACCGGCGAGAAGTGAAACTCCGTCAGAGTCTAAATCATATGGAACAAAAATTGGATCATAACCAAATCCATTACCTTCAACTATCTTTGTCGAAATATATCCTGGACAATGTCCGTTTCCAATATAGACCTTACCATTATCCCAAAGAACTGCTACTGCTCTAAATTGTGCAGACCTTAAATTAGCCAATCTAATACTATCTTCGGTAATTAAATGCGATAATAATTTTATTATCCCATCGCAACCTATGGTTTCATGAACATAAGATGAGTAAACACCAGGAAATCCAGATAGAGCATCAATGAATAATCCCGCATCTTCAATCATCAACATATCTTCTGAATCATTGCCTCCTGGCAAATGGGATTTGGCCTGTTCGATTTTAGCCATTGCTACTTCTGTAATGCTGTCTGATTGTGGTTCAATGATAGTATCTTTTGGAACCATCAACTGATTTACATCATACCCCAATGGAGTAAGGTGCTCTCTAGCTTCCTCAACTTTCCCTAGGTTTCCTGTGAGAAACCAAATTTTACGGCCCATGTGCTTCGCACACGGTTGGCATTTTCATGTCTATTGCTAAAAAATGTATATTTGGCTATATTTCTGCATAGACTTGAAGTGGCTAATATGTCAGCACAACATATGCTCCAACAGATAGGTCTCGTCGCTCTTGGAGGGGCTATTGGGGCTGCATTAAGATATTTGATCGGCACTTGGATTTCATATGAAACATTCCCATTAGCAACAATTACAGTTAATTTAGTTGGGTCTTTTCTACTAGGAATAATTGCTCTAAGTACATCACAGAATTTTATTTCCTCGGATCTGGCATTATTCTTAGGAACTGGAATAATTGGAGCTTTTACCACGATGTCTGCATTTTCATTGGACACTCTGGAACTACTTCAAGATGGAAATAGCACTACTGCTGGCTTGTACGTAATACTAACATTTACTTTATGCCCAGTTCTAGCATGGTGTGGTTGGTTAGTTGGCGACAAATTTCTAATTTGAAATACCATCACTTAAGTAGTGGTTGCTAGATTGAAATTTAAGGCCAGAGAGGCAAAATTGTTTTCGTATGCCCTAAGAGAGATGATACAATGACAAATGACCACATTATTGAAAAAATGAACTTAGCACTTGGATGGGAACTTCGCGCTATCAACATGTATGCGCATTATTCTGCGAATGTAAGAGGAATCCACAGACTTCAACTATCTCCTCTATACAACACTGAAATGACCGAATCATTAACTCACGCCGANATTGTCCGTAAGGCAATTGTTCAACTTGGAGGTATCCCTGTTACAGAGCGAAATTCGCACCCAATTATACATACAACCAACTACATTGAAACTCTAAATTATTCGCTCGAGACAGAAGCTAAAGCAGCAGAAGTTTATGCTCAACTTTTAGAATTAATCGAAAAAACAGATGAACAAGATCTCTATGATTCAATTGAACAAATATATCTTGCTGAACTACGTAGTTTAGAAGAGTTAAGATTGGTTGTTACCGAAAGTTAACCATGATATCTCACTCTAGAACGCACTTGTTCTAGTCTTTTCATTACCAAGTCAGCAGTTGGAACCACTCCACCAGACTGTTCTTTTGCAGGACCTAATCTAGATTCTTCGTCGACATATCCTCTCAGAAATATGTCAATTGCTCCTTCAATTGAGGGATGAGATGCTCCGAGTATTTCATCGATTACATGCAAATCGATTCCAAATCTTTCTACTTCATAATCGATGGATGCAAGTCCAAAATCCACAAGGTATGNATTGAAATCTTCATCGACCAAGATATTGTTAGTAGAAAGGTCACCGTGAGTAATTGCTAAGCGATGTAATCTGCGGACCAAAGCCCCAGAATTATGTAGGNAAGTAGAAATATGTTCTTGAGCGATATTTTCATCTCTTAATACCTCAATTAAAGGTCTTCCAGGTAACATTTCCATCACCAGTGTACCACCGTCTAAATCTACATCCCATATTGCTGGAACCTCAAGCCCAACACGCCGAGCGCGAATCAATAGCCGTGCCTCGCTCAACAATCTTCTAAACCCAAGTCTCTTCTCCAAATTCGGATGTCGCCAGCCTCTTTTACGTCTGATTTTCCTTACAGCTTGACGTCCCATCCATGAGCCAGACCATACCTCTGCCTCTGCTCCNAGGTGAAGTCGCTCTCGTGGTTGGAAGACCATAACACACCCTTGAGGCATTAGTTTATCAAAATCACCTATTCGTACCATTGAAAAAGGATTACTTATTGGATAGAATGAAAGCAATGACGATTTCNCTACCAATGTGTTCTATTGATTTCATGGATACTAGCCTGTCTCCTGAGGAACAGATGATTTCCGATAGAATTACTGAACTGAAACAAAAGTTAGGAGATGATTTACTTATTCTTGGTCATCATTACCAAAGAGACAGNATTGTTATGCATGCTGATTTCCTTGGTGATTCATTTATGTTGAGTCAAAAGGCTGCNGAATCTTCTGCAAAATTTATTATTTTTTGTGGAGTNCACTTCATGGCTGAATCTGCGGATATTTTGACAGATGAAAATCAATCAGTGATTTTACCAAATCTCCGTGCAGGATGCTCTATGGCAGATATGGCTAATCTAGAAGATGTCACCAAATGTTGGAATGAAATTCTAGAAAATACAGAATTGAAAGACCCAATCAATCGCGACAATCCTGATATGCCTTGTCCAGAAAATGAAAGTTATCTCATTCCTGTGACCTACATGAATTCAAGTGCTGCTTTGAAATCCTTTGTTGGCGAACATGGTGGAATTGTTTGTACCTCTTCAAACGCTCAAGGAATATTAAACTGGGCTTTTGAAAGAGCGGGTAAAAATGGTAAAGTTTTGTTTTTCCCTGACCAACATTTAGGCAGGAATACCGGACTTGCCATGGGATTAACTGTAGACCAAATGGCAACTTGGACTCCAGGAGAAGATTTAGATAGACATGGTTGGCAATCAATCGATAACTCAAAAATGATATTATGGCATGGGTTTTGTTCAGTTCACAAGAGATTCACTGTAGAACAGATAGAAGAATTCCGAAATGAAAATCCAGATGGAATTGTAATTGTTCATCCAGAATGTCCAAGAGAAACAGTAGATGCAAGTGATACTAATGGTTCAACACAATTTATTCGAAATTTCGTCCAACAACAAAAACCCGGCTCATCAATAGCGATTGGAACTGAAATCAATATGGTTGCCAGACTGGCAAATGAGCATCCCGATAAAAAGATTGAATGCCTTGATGATAAAATATGTCCATGTTCAACTATGTATATGATTCATCCTGCATACCTTATGGATGTGCTTGAAAAGTTAGTTGATGGTAGCGTACCAAACCAAATATCAGTCCCTAAGGATATTCAAAATGGCTCACTNTTAGCTNTAGAGAGAATGTTAAGCATAAAGAAGTAATTATTCTTCTTCATCAATATTACGTTCAGTCTTAGCTTCTTGTTGTCTTTGTGCAAGGTGAATAAATACCAATACTATACCTAATATAGTTCCAATCTGTAAAATAATGTTAGAGTATATTTTGAGTTCTGGCTGCCATGAATGAATTTTTATTATTGTACCATCATCGCTCTCTTCAAAGAAAACCAGATGATTATCTAAAACGATTGGTCCCCATTGATTCAATTCATCTGATGTTAATGTATGAGTATAATTNGTCGTCAAGTTAAGATAATAAATTTCTCCATCAAGATATTCATCAAGAGGTAAGGATGGATTAAGGTGGTCGAATCCAGACCATGCAAGAATTCCATTGGCTAAAGATGGATCCACTGCAGAATATTTACCATCTCCAACAATCCATTGCTGATTAGATACTCGATTCAATAAAACTAGCCTATCTACAGAACTGACATTGATAGTAGTAACGATATGTGAAGAATCAAACTCAATTTGTGTTATAGATGCATTGGCCATATCCACTGGCGTACCCCATTGCTCAAGTACAAGGTCTTGCTCTACAGTAGCTGTTGCATTCATATCATATTTGATTGAACCAAATGTTCCAATTCTACCAACATTGACTGAGGTCGGTTGAGAAATTGTAACATAAGCAAATTCTAATCCATTAGATGAAACAAATAATATATCCTCATCATCAATACCAAGAGGTATATTTTCACCTGTTAGAGAAATTGCCTCTAACTTATTGTCATTCAAAATTAAAATGACATCTTGTTCATTCGTAGAGGTTATGAGAACTTGCTGTGGATTATCGACTTCATACTGTAATGCAACTATTTCTGGACTATTCATATCAACAACAAATAGTACTGAATCATTTGCCATAACTAGATTATCACCCGTTAGTGAATATGATGANTCTAGATTCATAATTGGCTGAACTACTTGAATTGCTTCAGAGTCAACTTGTGATATATCTTGAACCAATATTAGTGCCCCATACTCACTTCTATTATCCAATGTAACTAACCACCCGTCCGCCGCAGAAGCTCCTTCAGGTGCTTCAGCACCATCGGCAGAAAGTGATTGGTGAGTTAGGTCCCAAGTTATCACAGAAACAACGACCAGCATCAAAACAACTACTAAGACACCGGTTTGTTTGGCTTTAGGCCTAATGTAAGATTTGACAAGGGAAGAGGACTTTTTGGAAACGATCATAATGGCTTTCTTTGGATTGGTTAACAATGTGACCAATCTAGAATTAATTGTTCTTTCATCAAAAATCTTCCACCATGCAGGAGAGGTCTTTTCAGCCATTGAGACCGCTGCTGCTGCAACTAACATTCCACCAATAATATCGAGAATCCAATGTATTCCCAGATAGATAATAGTAAAACAAGTCAATAGTGTATAGGCTAAAACAATCTTACGGTAAAGTGACCAACGGTTATCCTCATCGAAACGTTTGAGACATAGCCAAACCGAGAAAGGAACTCCAATATGTAACGAAGGCATACAATTAGTAAATGGGTCGATTCTCCTAAACCAATCTGCAATTTCNGGATTTAGTGAATAAGCTAAAGTTTCCATTTCAGGGATATAGTCTCCAGTAACTCTAACATTGAAAAATAGATAAAACGGAATCGCAAAAATGTATACCCAAGCGATGGTTAGAGTCACTCTATCAGAAATCCAGCGGTCATCAAAATAAGCAAAGTAGAATACCGATACATAGCAGATAAACATGAAACCTGCTACGTAAAAGTGCGTGAGTAGTGTAGTCAACCATTCCGCTTCGAAGAATTGTTGAACATGGAGAGTTAAATCGCCCTCAATAGCATAAATCCAAGGAGTCATATCCAAGCCAGTATTTGCCATAAGAATACGGTCTACTTGGTCTAATCCATCTTTAGCATTATAGATCATAAAGAGCATCAATATATGTAACCAGTATCTTCTAAAGAAGTCTACAAAAGTCGTTAATTTTAGTTCCATCCATGGTGGCTTGAACACAGGTAGAAGGATGACACCAAGTGCTAGAGCACTAATCATCCAAGTCAAATAGATTCCATCCAAACTATGACCTCCATGTTTTCGGTTAGATGATTATACATCAAACCCTCGCCTTCTTTTCATCAAAATAATGCGATATTAACNGTTACCAAGCACCGTGAACATATGATTTGCCATCATCGGGGTCTAACTTATTGGCCAATGCCCAGATTCTTTCAAAACGATAAATTCCACTTGAACATCCATTTATCCATTCAAACGAGATTGCATATTTACCTACAGTCTTAACTTTCGGTTTCTCGGGAGNCATGGCCTCTATCTCCCTTCGAAGATACTTACTTGATTCATCTTGATTCCTTTGTGGGGCACATTTTGCACAAGGACAAGCATGCTTGATGTCATCATATGTTACAACATAACTTTGATCATTATCATATGATAATAAAACGTCTAAGTCTCTTCTTTCAAGACGTTTTAGTTCAGGAATAGTTTTTGACATTTTATCCCTCAAATAATCTCTAACCCTTCACTGGAAGGTTCGGCGATTTGGTCAACTATTGATTCTACTACTTTTGAAAACGCCTTAGCGGATTCACCGTCTGGCTCACTGACAATTCTATGAACACCATCATCGCCACCTCTAACAAATCCGGGGTCAAACGGCAATGCGCCCAAGAATGGAACTCCAAACTCCTCAGCAGTATCTTTACCGCCGCCTTCTTTGAAAATATCCAAAGTTACACTAAAGTTTCCATCGGCGTCCGAGGATACTTTGTGAGATTTGCCACCTGGACCGGCAATAGTTACTTCCGAATTTGAGGTGGTCTTTCCTCTAATTGTGTAACCACTCATATTTTCAACTACCCCTAGTACTGGGACCTTTAGNGACTCTGAGAAAGTAATTGATTTTCTACTGTCCAATAGAGCAACGTCTTGTGGAGTAGTAACAATTACCATTCCGTCGATATCAGGTAATGATTGAGCAACNGTAAGAGGTTCATCCGATGTACCTGGAGGGAAATCGATTATTAGATAATCTAATTCTCCCCATTCCACGTCTCCGATAAACTGTTGAATTGCTCCCAGTTTGATAGGCCCTCTCCATACTACAGGAGTATCTTCGTCTTCTAGTAAAAATGCCATCGAGATTACTTTGACTCCCAAGTGACCTTGGGCAGGGTGGATTCTACCTTCTTCTACATGCAATCTTCTACCATCCAAACCCATCATCTTTGGAACATTTGGACCTGTTATATCAATATCCAAAATACCAACACTTTTGCCCTGTTGGGCCAATGATAATGCTAATCCTGTAGAAACTGTAGATTTNCCTACACCGCCTTTACCGGATAGAACCATAATCTTGTGTTTTATTTTACGACCTATCTCTTCCATAGCCATTTTTCTCTTCATTTGAGCATATGCTTGCTCCATTTGCTTTTGTTGTTGAGGACTTGCGCTAGGCTCTTTTGAATCATCTTCATTTGGATTATGTATTGACACCGGTGGTTCCGCCATGCCAATATGACACAAAAGACCTACTTCAAATCATGGTGTTCTACAAGAAACACTCTCTCAATAATCAAATGGCAAAAAACTGTGCCGAATGGCCATAAAATGATGCTCCAGTGCATCGTCATACCGGCATAAGCCCACCCAAGGCCACATGCTAGAAATATTGAGATTAAGGCCCCGAAACGATTTACCTTTACTCTCTGAGAGTTTATTCTTCCAAAATAAATTATCAAACTTCCGACAAAGAAAGTCATGAAAGTAATCAATGCAGCAATAATTTGGAATCCGATATCGTAGTCCTTGGCAGCGAAAACTATGTGCAATATAAAAGATAAAGAAAATAAAGCAGCATAAGCGATACTTCCTTTGACAANTTGCCTCTTTATCTCTCGCTCCATATTAATGCGTAAACCTGCAGTTTGAAAAGCCTTCATATATTCTAAATTGAAATCAATTATATATGTTGGAATTAGGCAGCAACCATGCGCCTTCTATTTGTCTGCGTTGGTAATTCTTGTAGGTCACAAATGGCAGAAGGTATAGCCCGTTCTATGGGCCACATTGCTGATTCTGCTGGAACTCATCCAGCTGAAAAAATAGCATCTAATGCTGTTAAAGTGTTAAATTCCAAAGGNATCTCTACCAAAGGAATGGTNCCAAAAAGTGTTGATTTATTCTCTGCTGATAATTATGACATGGTAATTTCAATGGGTTGCGGAGTAAACTGTCCACTCATGCGAATTGACGAGGATTGGGAATTGGAAGACCCTGTAGGAAAAGAACTGTCAGAATATGAATCAACAGCAGAAGAAATTGAAAGAAGATTAAAATTACTAAATTGATTATTCTTCTTCCTTAACAGGGATTTCTCCGATTCCATCAAGTTCAATTTGAATAACACTTACTGTACGGTCTCTTCCTTCATCAGAGGGAATAATTTCAGAACCGCATGATATTTCTCCAATCAAAATTTCTTCAGGCAATCCCTGTGCGATAAATCCATTTCTTCTACGGCAGACTTCGGCAACATCGACAGCCCTACCAATGGTTGCTCCTCTAGCGACAAGTTGCAGATTTCTATCTCCTGCTTCCATTGCCATAACAACTGCTCTCACATATGCATGAAGTGGTTTTTTGCCGATATAGATTGTGCGCCGTTCTGCCATTGTGAGCCCTAACATCCCATAGTGGGCAAGGCGTTAAATGTTCCCATATTTCGAAAAATAACCGTTTTGGTGCGAGCGCCGGGACTCGAACCCGGGTTCAAGCGTTGGCAACGCTCGGTGATAACCACTACACTACGCTCGCAGAGATAACCTGCCCATTAAACAGGAGTATAAACCGTTATCGCTTGACAAATAATTATTCAAAGCCGAACCTATCTCCGCCAGAACCATCATCGTCTTTATTCCTAATCAGCATAGCACTAACTACGATAATTGCAATTACTAAAATTCCAAAAACACCTACTAATAATCCAGTAGAAAGAGAGGTTTCATCTAGCCCAGGAACAACTGTTGAATCATCATCTATGGTAATCGACATCGGCATTGTACCCGAGATTACATCATATTGATCTGCAGCTTGAATCAATACATCATGGGAGCCTATAGGAGTACTACTTCTCAATGAAATTTCAACTGTGAAGTTTCCGTCATTGGCAACTCTATCTCCATTTGTGCCGTCATCATACATGATAGTCCAACCACCATCACTGCCCAGTGGAGCAAATACTCCAAGTTGGGCTCTGGCATTGGAAATGCCGTCTGAATCTAATATTTGGACTTCGATAATCTCGATTGAAGGNGAATTAGGACGAGTGAATTCTACTCCACTAGGTACTATAATTTCAGGAGCCGAATTTAATACCTTTATTTCAATTGGAACTGTCACCTCATCGGAGATAAAATGGGGACCTCTTGGGTCTTGACTATCTGGTTGATCTTGATACCAGACATTTGATGTCCCTACTTTCCCTTGACCATCTTCAAGTATGAATTGAATATTTTGGAAACCTGGAGCCATACCTTGTGGAATTACTATTTGTCCAGCCCATATTCCAGATGTTTCAGTCAATGAGACTTGTTCTCCACCGTAATTTCTTAAATCAATACTTACATTATTTACTCCATGGCCATCATATGCTTGAGCATTCACTACCATAATAGTACCTCTATAACCCATATTTGGAAGAATTTCTACCGAGGTAAGTCTTGGTGCTTGATTAATAATTTCGATTTGGCCCACAGATGAGGCCATTACACCAAATTTATCGGTTGCAGTTACATTTAGTTCAACTATTCCTGACTCAAGACCTGGGACTGAAATAATTATTGAAAATAAGTCATCACCAACTGATTGATCTCCATTTAGACCTCTGTCGTTCATTTCTACAATATCTCCACCGATAGGTGTCAAGTCGACTATAACGCTCTCCATATTCCAGTCAATATCTGTCACATTGGCAATTAGAGTAGCGCTACTTCCGCCCTCTCCNACCACAATTCCTTGTTGCAGGTATATCTCACCTATAGTCGGTGCAGAATTTTCTTCCAAAGTAACAATTGAAGGTGAAAGTACACGTTCTAAAGTTTGACTTTCATTGAGAAAAGCGGTGTTATTATCTTCACCATATGGAATTTCTAAAGTTCTGTTAACATTTGACAATAATCCTTTCAGCGGACCTTGGTCGATTATTGCTCCTGAAGCGTATCCAGAGCCATCTCCTTCATATTCTCCACTCCAAGTTANAACATGGAAATTATGGCCATCNCGAGGGTCAAAGGACACTGATTCTGCTGTGATTTCTAAAACGAGGCCAACTTGTCCATCAAGACGAATATTATCGCCTGGAATCATTGGAATTGGCATTAAGCCAGTTTCTCTAGAAATAGAAACATTGCCAAGACCTTCCTCGGCCACTGGAGCAGTAGCATTCTTTTGAAGCGGACTATTTTCTGGGAACTCTTCTCCACTTGAAGCATCTGCCCCTGTTTCTTCCCATACCAAACGAACCGTGCGATTATCCCAATCTGATTGTACTGCCTGATAATTCCATGAATTATTATTGCTAGAACCTATTCCAGCACCGTCAAAGAAATTGCCGCCATTTATTCCAGTCAGGTTGAACCATGTTTCTTCATGGATTACATTGACTAAGAAACTGACTCCTGATGCATTTATTTGTTGACCGGTTTCTTCGATATATCTAACGATTCCAAAGGACCCTTGGACATCGCCGGTTATATCGCCATCAACATGAATATCATCAATCTTAGTTTGCCCATCCTCTNTCAGTGAATGGAAATCATAAATCGTACCATTGATAGCGATTGATGATTCATTGTCTTGTTCTTCAAAGCCAAATGTCCCACTACCTATTAATTCCTCTTTNTGCATCACTCTAACNCCATCTTCCCAACGTTCTGAAGATGTGAGGCCTTCTAGAGAAATATCTAATCTCGTTCCTTCATCAATGATAATTAGTTCTGCTAATGCCTCAAATTGTTGGTCTTGTAATCTGCGAACACCATTTTCATCCCATGTTTCTAGATAGAAAACACTGACTTCCCCATCAAGGTTTGTAGATGATTCATTAGATTCTGTCGAGGATATATTCAAAATTCCAGTAGCCTCTAAACGCAGCCTCTCAGTTATATCTTCTCCAATCATTGACCTGTTTAGCCAAGCTTCAGAAACATTTGCCAAAATATGAGTTTGTGTTTCACCATCATCATCTATCAAGTTTAGAACACCATATCCTCTAGCATCGAAAATTTGAGTGGTCAAAACTCCTCCAACAATTGTTTCATTCTTCCAAATTGACTCGAGCACCAAAGATAGATTATTGGTTGAACCATTGGTAGATTCTAGTGTAATAAATGAGCCATTTCCTAACTCCCATGAATTGAGTATTTCACCCTCTCTCTTNTGCCATCCTTGACCTTCGAAATTTAAGAAAAAGCCCTGTTCGCCTTCTTCATTCTCATATGATTGATCTAAATCCCAAACGGTTGAAAGCATAATTTCGTGGTCATCCATTGGTTGATTCCATGTTCCAATATCCATTACTCGAGTAGCTGAGACCGGCATTATAGGTTGACCGTCTACGGCGTTGATATCAACAGAAACTGTTACTTCATCCGCCCACTGTAATGTAGTATTAACAAAAATATCTACAACTCTGTGAGAATCTATAATTTTCCATTGTAATAACTCATAAGTTTCTAATTCTACACCGTCTCTAATATGAGTGACCTCAATTTCAACATCGAATGAGGAATTATCCGCAAAAGTAATTCTATATGCATGGGCATTTACTCCATTATCATCTAAAATCCATAGCGCATTTATTTCAGGTTCACCGGTAGTGGGAATTTGAGCAGAAGTTGATAAAGGTGACAATAGCATCAGTAGTGTAATGATTATGCAGGACATAATTCGATTGCTCATGATATTATGTGTATCTTACTACTCTTCAATACTTACCCTTCAACGCATCAATAAATTAGCCACTTCTTATGGAAATTATTGCGGCGGCTTCATGAAGGATAAGCGACCCCCCAACATTGTAGGAGATGGCCTAATGGCACTAATAAATATCACACTGCCCGACGGAACTGTAAATGAATACGCGTCAGGAATCACATGCGCCGAAGTAGTAACTGATGTTCTTGGCCGAAAACATGGCTGTTTAGCAGCAAATGTTGATGGAACTCAACGGGACATGTCATTTGAGATAGAACAATCATGTTCTATCGAAGGTATTTTATCTCAATCTGATGAAGGAATCCACATACTTAGACACAGTGCAGCACACCTTTTAGCACAGGCTGTCATGGAATTATATCCTGGTGCCAAACCTACAATTGGACCTGCGATTGAAAGAGGATTCTATTATGATTTTGCGATGGACCCAATTACTGAGTCTGACCTTAAACCGATTCAAAAGAAGATGCAGGAACTAGCAAGAAAGAATTTTACAGTCGAGAGAGTGGAATTAAGCGATGAAGAATTACAACAACATTTTGCTGACAATCCGTACAAGTTAGAAATAATCAATGATAAAATCGAAGATGGTGGAGGTTCAACCATTTACAAACAAGGTGAGTGGTATGACCTATGTCTTGGACCTCACGTACCAAATACTTCTAGGCTGATGTTTTGTAAATTAACCAGTATTTCTTCTGCTTATTGGAGAGGTGACCAAGAACGAGAACAATTGGTTAGAATTTATGGGATTGTTGAACCGACAAAAGATGCACTAAAATCAACACTCCATCAGATGGAAGAAGCAAAAAAGAGAGACCATCGTAAGTTGGGCAAGGATTTACAATTATTTCATATCGATGAAGAGGTCGGCCAAGGACTCATTCTCTGGACTCCAAGAGGCTCAATCATTCGCCAAGAATTACAAGATTTCATCAGTAGCCATCTTAGAAGACAAGGTTATTCTCAGGTATTTACACCTCATATAGGCAAGTTAGACCTATACCGGACTTCTGGNCATTTCCCATATTATCAAGATTCACAATATCCTCCATTGGTTGAAAAAGACCTAATGAAGAAGTTGTCTGATGACGGATGTTCTTGTTCAGAATTATCTAATATGATGAAAAGTGGAGACATTGATGGATATATGCTCAAACCGATGAACTGTCCACATCACGTCAAAATTTATGCTTCGCAAGCCCGCTCATATCGAGACCTCCCTCTAAGACTAGCAGAATTTGGAACCGTATACCGATGGGAGCAATCTGGAGAAATATCTGGAATGACAAGAGTTAGAGGCTTTACTCAAGATGATGCACATCTATTTGTTACTGAAGACCAAATCGCCCAAGAAGTTCTGGGATGTATCGAATTGGTTCAGATAATTTTTGATAAATTAGGAATGACAGATTACAGAGTCCGTGTTGGACTAAGAGACCCTGATTCGACAAAGTATGTAGGAGAGCCAGAAGGTTGGGATAAAGCCGAAAAAGCATGTCGTGACGCTGCTGAATCACTCGGAGTAGATTGGTCAGAAGAGCAAGGTGAAGCTGCATTCTATGGCCCAAAGATTGACTTCGTTGTCAAGGATGTCATAGGCCGTGAATGGCAATTGGGTACTGTTCAAGTGGATTATAATTTACCTGAAAGATTTGATTTATCCTACAAAGGAAATGATGGTGAAATGCATCGACCTGTAATGATTCACCGCGCCCCATTTGGTTCAATGGAAAGATTTTGTGGAGTGCTTATCGAGCATTTTGCTGGTAAGTTCCCCACATGGCTCACTCCTACTCAATGCCATATTATCACCATCTCTGAAAGGCACAAGAAGTATGCTCATGAAGTAGCTCAAGTTTTACGAGAAAATAATGTTCGAGTTCAAATTGATGATGGTGATGATACCATAGGTAAGAAAATAAGAAATCATAGAAAACTTCAGCCAGCATATATGATAATTTTAGGCGATGGTGAAGAAGAAAATAGAACNGTTAGCCTTAGAGCCCGTAATGGAGACCAAGTCTCTGGTATAGCCTTAGATGATTTCGTCATTCAGATCAATGATGAAATTGCGAATAAAATTTCAACACCAAGTTTAGCGGTTAATGAAGATTGATTTGAGGTGATATTATTTCCGCTCCGCCGATAATTGATGAAATTACTCCGGCAGCGATGATTCCCTTTCTCTTAGCGGGTTTGACAGCGTGGTTATTTTGGACACAAGTTGTTCCAAGACAATTACGTGGACTCCAAGTGGCTTTCCAAACCGGAGAAAAGCGATATGAAGTCCACAGAGTAACAACAACAACTGAGGATGTAAAGAATCTATTATCGACTCAAGGAATGAGATTTGGCGTCACCACATATCTCTTTGCACTAACTGGGGCTCTGATTCTTTTCTTTGAGTTCATGACAATTAAACTCGGTCTTTCTGATGGATATCACGCTTTGTCTCTAGCGATCGGTCTTTGTTTTATTGCAGTACCAGCAGTAATTTCTAGTGGTTCATCGCTAGGAGCACAAGTGATTAAGCCAATCGGAGAGGGTAAAGCGACATTACAAGATTCTAACATTTGGCGCAGTTATTCATATGTCCTACTAACTATATTGTGGATGGCTTTGGTATTGGCTTTAGGATTAATTCTAGATATCTTAGATGTTCCAACATTTCGTATTTTTAGTATCTGCACTTTCGTAGCTTTCGCTCCGGCAGTATTAGCCTATGGAAGGGTCCTTGGTTCTTCATGGCAAGCATTGAGACAATCATCACAACAAATTGCCAAAGGTGAAGCCTCTCCATTTCATAATCATAAGCCAAATGCNAAGCAACAAGCAATCGCCCTAATTGTCAATATCAACCTTATCGCTATGCCATATGTAGCACTAAATACTGTTTTGTCTATCATGGCATTATCCATAAGCCCAGATCTATTTACTCACTCTGATAGNGTATTAGAATTACCAGAGTATCGTGTTCAATCATCCATAATGGAAGAAGGCGGAATACTTGGATTTGCTTTAATAGAATTATTTTCTTTTATTCCAGAAGATGGCATTAGAGTGCCGATGGTTGGCATGGTACTACTCTTTTTACTTCTCAACGTTGCTCTAATAGGATTTTTATTCGTATATGAAGTTGCTAGAATATTGTTCTTAGATGTCCAAGATGTCTCTGGAAAAGGTGGAATTAAATTAGCCGATAGTCGATTACTTAGAGCAGAACGCTCTCAACAAGCAAAGGTTCTAAATTTCTGTTTTACCGGTTTCGCTGGACAATCAATGTTGTTGTTAGCTTTGGCAATGATTACATTTTGGGATTCAAGTTTCCTTCCACAAGGAGACCAGTGTGGTGTTTGGGAGAATAGTATCTGTAATGTCTTGCAAAAAGATTCTCTCGAAGAATTAACCTGGATGCTTGCCTCTGGAGGTCAAGTAGCATTCGTTGTGATTTGGGCACGTTCTAGAAAAATCGGTTCGAGATTAGAAGACATTTCTTTTGATGCCTCAATGGGTGAAGACAGGGCTAGAATGTCACAATTAGAAGATGTCATTTATCTTAAACAAAAAGCGATTAGAAATTTGATTATGGAAGATCAATGGGACAAAGCCTTAATTCGTATCGATTCGGTTATCGAAGGACATGGAGAGCAATTAGAAGGACTAGACTTACTTAGAAAAACCGATGCCATGATGGAGATATATGCTGCGATGGGTAGATGGGATGACGCTGAAAATAATGCTGTTTCCATTCTTGCTCTACGTGGTGGTAGAGAAGCGCAAATTGCACGATTGATGCTAGTTGCTGCAAGCCTAAGTCAAAGAGACTTAGCTGAAGCCAAACCAAGACTGAATATGATTCCGGATGATGATGTAGAATCTGCAAGATTACAATGGTTTGCCTCTTTGATGCAACCAAAAAAGCGGCCATTAAATCCTACAATAGCCTCATTACTTACTATGGACCCACTAACCAAAAGAAATATCGATTTGATTAAAAGGTTTGATNAAAACATCTCTGTCAGTAATTTGAAAATGCGAAATACTCCCTCGGATAAAATNATTATACTCGGCGATGCTGCTAGATTAAGATTGGAAGGTCGTTCCGGAGAAGCGCTAAATCTAATTGAAAGGTTTATCAAGACAAATGACATAAAAAATTGGACTCATGGCGAAGTGGTTAGAAGCTTACTCCACCTCGATGAAGGCAGAGTAAATACTGCTACAAATATCGCTGAAATTTTAGGCAGTAACCGTTCCAGACATCCGCACCTAAGAAGCCTACTCAGGTATCTGGAATCTATCGGAGAGACTATTTCAGCAAGCAGTGAGCCAACTGGCATNGAATGGTTGATAGATTCTGGCCTTGATTGGGTTCAAGCATGGCCTTACAGACATACAGTCGCTCCAGCCCCTGCATTGGTAACAAAAGATTTGCAGAAGCATGCTTGGAGTGCCAATGCATGGATTGCTCACTCGGTCGAAGATACACTCGATAAAGCTAAATCCAAAGGCAACAATGGTTGGAAAATACTATCAAAATACAAAGACGAAAGAGATTTCCCACCCTGCCTTTTCACCCACTTAACAGGAATTATTGTAACAATTGGAGGAATGCCAGTAGATCTTGGATTGCCAGGGCAACTTAATTTAGAGGCGATAAAGAAAGCCGGATTATTAGACCTTTAGTCAGCCCCAATTACAAGGCTCTAGAATTTCTTGTCCACCCATATGAGGCCTTAGAACTTCAGGAATCATTACACGTCCATCTTCCATTTGGTTCTGTTCCATGATTGCAACAAGTGCCCTAGAAGTTGCGACTGCAGTCGAATTCAAAGTATGGGCAATCGGTTGTCCTGAATGCCCTGGTTGACCATATCTGATTTGAAGTCTATTGGCCTGATAATCGGTACAATTAGAACAAGATACGATTTCTTTATACTGCTTAGCGCCAGGAATCCAGGCTTCTAAATCATATTTCTTTGCAGCCACTGTACCCATATCACCAGTACAAATATTGACAACTTCATAGTGAATACCAAGTTCATCCCACAAATCTATACAATTGTTGAGAAGTTCTTCTTGTAATTCCCATGAATCTTCAGGTCTAGATATTATTATTTGTTCAATTTTTGTAAACTGGTGAACACGCCAAATTCCTAAATCTGACTGACCATGTGAACCNACTTCTCTACGGAAACATGGAGACAAACCGACTATTTTCAGAGGTAGTTGTTCTTCAGGAATGGTTTCATTCATGAACATAGATGTCAATGGATGTTCTGAAGTTGCAATCATGTAATAACCATCGGGTTCAACACCATACATCACGGTTTCAAAATCAGCTAAGTCAGTTACTCCCTCATATGACTCTCTATTCATCATCATTGGAGGTTGAACAAATGTATAGCCTCGAGTTTGAATAAAATCTACAGAAAATTGTTGAAGAGCGAATTCAAGACGGGCTAAATCTCCTTTCAAGAAAAAGAACCTACTACCGGTAATCTTAGCCGCTCTTTTTAGGTCAACCCACTTATTCATCTCGATTAATTCATTATGAGTTCTTGGCTCAAAATCAAATTCGGGTTTAGTTCCATGTACGCTATGTAGAGTATTGCCATCTTCATCAGCACCAACCGGTACATCTTTGTGAAGAATATTTGGTATTGTCATTCTTATTTTATCTCGCATTTCTANTGCTTCATCGGTTTGATTTTCCAATATGGATATCTCGGAACCTAGACTTGCTACTTCTGCTAGAATATCTTGAGCTTTTTTATCATCGCCTGATTTCTTTGCCGCACCAATTCCTTTTGCTGCTGTATTCTTCTTTTGGCGTAATTGGTTGGTTTGGTGTTGTAAACCTAACCACTTTTTATCATAATCAATAACTTGGTCAATCTTGTCATGAGGAATTCCTCTCTTGTCATGGTCAGCACGGATTAATTCCGGTGTTTCTCTAAAAAGNTGAATTCCTAACATAATAATCCTACCATGTAATTCCTAATTCAAAAATTGCTGTTCCGGCGAAAATCAAACCACCGATGAAATATCCAAGTATTGCACCACCATTCAATAATGGAAGTCCTGCTTGTGCTTTACCTCTTGCAACATAAGTCATCAATGCTGTATATCCCAGTAGCCCGCCAATCAGTGTAGAGATGGCAACGCTTAGTCCATAATCTGCATCTAGCCATTGTACAGCTGAAAGTACTAACATTCCAGGGAAGATTACATCTCCAAGACCCATGAACATAGCCTCTTTATTCTTCTTCGGTTTATTTTGATTAACTCTTGGCTCAGGCAGTTCTGAGCGATCTATATCCGAAATTGGAGCTTTCTCTTCTCTAAATGAATATCCTTTATCTTGTGGTGCTACAAGAAGAATCGGTAATTGCAATCCAATCATGGTATCTGCTAGTTCAAGCATATGCTTCGATTTGTATACAGCCCATGCATCATAAATCGCAGCTAAAATCATGAATATTATTATCAAAGTAGGCACAAATGCTACTCCAAGCATTACTATTACTCCTGCCCCAACAAGTACTCCAACTGTATTTACCACATACCATTCACTGTGGACATATANTAAAACCATGAGCACTAAAGCCACTATTATTCCAATCAAGAACTGGGTTTGATAAAGTTGTAAGCCTTCTAGAGAAAACATTTCTTCTGTTATTTCTCCACTTTCAATTGATATTTTCTGACTGTTGTGGACTGAATAAAAATGTATGTCATCTTCAGCATCGCTAGCAAAAATACCCATCGAAAAATTATCACTAACAGGGAAAGAAATCTTATTCTTCAATAATTTAGTATGCAGCCAGTAAGAAGTATCATCTGAAGTAATTAGTAAGTCTGTAAAACCTGATTCATCTAAATCAGTAATCTGAACATTCTGTACTGAATCGACAAAATTCTCTAGATTCATTTTATCTTGAATAGTAAATGCACCTTCATCATTTGGTAAATTATCTTGCCATTCCCATCCTGTTATAGTTCCATCTTGTTCTCCAATAATTAGTAAACCTTCATCTCCAATATTAGATGAGATATTATTCTCAGACCATGGNGAATGTCCAAAATCAACACCGGTGATGCTACTGGTTGAATTATACTGGAAGATTATTTTTTGGAGGTCGATATCCAATGTCCCTGAGTTCTCCTCTAAATGCATAACAAGGGCGCTAGATTTAGTGACAAGGAGCATTCTTTCATCCTCGATCATCGTAGCATCAATGAATTCATTTCTAATATCAATATTTGGCGGAAGCCCCCATTTAGATTGATAGGTCATTACGCCTGGCGATTGTTCAAATGTTCGATAAAATATTACATCTCCCCCGGTTGAAAAGGTGTAAACACCTCCTTCAACTATCACAGCCATATCACACATGCCGTAATCAGTACCTAGAGTGACTTGTCCATCTTCTTCTGAATGGCAAGCATAGTTTTCAATCATTTGACCCGTATTGATGTCGATTGAAGAAATCCAAGCCCCGTTGGTCATGGTGATATGATTCGAAGATTTTACAACACGGAAAATTTGTGAATCGCCTGCTGGCAGGCGAGATTGGTTATAGGTCCACTCAGGGGTTCCACTAACCATGCTATCTTCGTCCCAATAACTAACCGAATCTTGCCAATTAGTGCTATTCCCAATCAAGTCATGTGTGATGAAAGCCCCCATTCCAATGTCCATCAAATATGTTTCATCTGATTCAAATGAGTCCATATATTGGAAATCCTCAGTATCAAAATCGATCACGAACATATGTGCTAATGGGACTGTAGTATACATTAATGCAATAGTTAGAACACCTAAAATTCCATATTTTATCACCCATTCTTTCTTGTATCTTGCTAGCATGATTACAAATGCTGTGAATATGAAAATCATAACTAGTTCAAGAACAATATATCTCGCTTGAGTCGAACCTGCTTCACCAAATGCATGTAATTCAGCGACATCGTACCAAGGCCTGATGAATAAAGAAAGTAGTATTGTTATAACGAACATTGAAACCATTCCAACCATTGATTTCATCTGTTCTCTCATGAGCGAGATAACTGAAGTTTCCTTATTCAGTTCTCTCTCCATTTGAACAAACTCTTGTGAAACTTCGTTTTCACCAGACTCGCCTGTTGATTGCTCGCTCATAGTGTGGCGTAGTCTATATTGCATTTGAGTGTCACGGAGATTCGCCCCCTATGGGGGCGATAAATAAAGTCATAAAATGATAGGAGATGCTATGCGATAAAACTTGATGGAAGGCTTTGACCGACTATGTCTAAAGTAGGCCAATGGCTAGACTTGACGCGACAAAATGGCATGGCTCTTGGTTTGGTGAATACTTATGCTATGATTCAAAGACTGAATCTAGATTTTAGTTCAACGACAATTATTCATGTTGCTGGCAGTAATGGCAAAGGTTCTGCATGCTCTTTAATGGCGGCTTCTTTGACTCTATCAGGAATATCAAACCTAATGTTTTCTTCGCCCCATGTTTCTAGAATTGAAGAAAGATTTAGAATCGATGGTAAGCCTATTTCTAATGATTTATTCCAATCTTTACTAAAAGAAATTTATGAGGCTGCAACTGGTAAAGAGGGGCATGAAAATATAGAATTAACATTTTTTGAAACTACTTTCTTAATCGCCATACTTGGTGCAATTAATTCAAACGTAGAATATATGATTATCGAAACAGGTCTTGGCGGAAGGCTCGATGCTACAAGATGTATACCTGCTGATGCTTGTCTTCTGACTTCTATCTCTTGTGAGCACACTGATATTTTAGGTGAAACTCTAGAACAGATAACTTCCGAAAAAGCGGCTATAGCAAGACCAGATAAGCCAATTATTATCAGAGATATGGAAGAAGATAATTTCAAAAAAGCAGTATTAATTCAATGTNAGAATGCTGGAGATGAGAGTATTGGAGAAATGAAAAGTCCTGCTCTCCCTTATTTTGTTAAAATTCCTAAAAACTCTAATATCAAAGATGAAGCAGAAATTCTTGTACAAGAATTATTTACAATAATGGATTTACCTGTTAGTAATATTTCACAAGCAAAGAATGAACTTCGATGGCCTGCAAGGATGCAATTAGTAAAATCTGACTCCAATATGTTCTTGTTGGACGCTGCACATAACCCCTCGGGATTATTGAGAGTACTTCCAGAACTAAAGCAAAATATCAAGAATTTATCACCAGTTATCGATAAGAAGCAAACTTGGACCTTGATTTATGGAACTTCNCCCCAAAAAAATTTACAGGAAATGCTTGATTATGTTTCACAATTATGTAGCCCAATTCCTCCAAACAAAATTTGTTTAACAAGACCATTGGGTGGCAGATACCCTGGAGTTGATACAAGTATTTTAGCTCAATATCAATGGCCTGTTGATGAGGTTGAAGAATTTGATGATGCTGAGAAGGTTCTAGATTATTTATCACAAAATAATCCTTCAAATAATGGATTAATNGTTAGTTTAGGGTCGTTATATCTTCAGGGAAATATTCTCAATCATTTAGGATTAGACAGTGATGAAGAACTTTCCATCTTGCCGAAGCAATCATAGATAAGTGGTATGTGAGAGGATTGGTGAGGACATGAGTGATAAATGGGATGTTAGATTTGTTGAACTTGCCATGCATATTGCTAACTGGAGCAAAGACCCCTCAACAAAGGTTGGATGTGTTGTAGTTGGTGAAGATAGAGAGATTAGGTCTACGGGCTTCAATGGNTTTCCTCGAGGAATTAAAGACGATGAAGAAAGATTACTAGATCGTGAAAAAAAATACCCTCTCATTTGTCATGCTGAAGAAAATGCTATCATGCATGCTGCAAGAATCGGTGTTTCACTCAAAGGTAGCACTGCATATGTAACTTGGCCACCATGCTCACGGTGTGCTCGTTCCTTAATTCAATCTGGAATAAAAGAAATAATTTATCCAACTCCAGGGGAGATACCTGAAAGATGGATTGAGGATTTTAACATTTCAAACGGTATGATATCAGAAGCAGGCGTAATTGTTAGAACAATTGACCTTTAACCGCTGAATTGATTGCTTTAGTCATCCTCGGACATCTATGGGCCGAACAATCTCAGCATTGTTTCTCATCATTTTGATGTTATTATCTGGATGTATAGACCCTACAGACCCATTAGGAGTAAACGATTCTAATGAAGACTCTTCTTCTGAGGAAGTTTCTGAACCTGAGCCGGAACCTGAACCNGAACCAGAACCAGAACCTGAGCCGGAACCAGAACCGGAACCAGAACCTGAGCCAGAACCAGAACCTGAGCCTACTATACCTTGTAATGGAATGATTATCCTATGCTTAAGAACATATGATAATGTAACATTTCCAGAAACCCATAATGCCTTTGCTACCGAGGATGATGGAATTTTTTATCCTGCTAGTAATCATAGAACCGGATTTAACCCCCAATGGCAAGCTGGAATGAGAGCTTTCATGATCGACACTCACTATGAAACTCTAAACGATGAAAGTATTGGCAATGTCAAANTATGTCATGGTGATGATTCGAGAGGCGCCAGTCCTTGCAGATATGGAAATGTTAGTGCTGTTGATTGGCTGTCAAATTTGAAAGATAAAATGGATGATGAACCTCAAGATGTTGTCACACTTTTAGTAGAAAATTATGTCCAACCTGACCACTTAGAACAGGTCTTCATTGATGCTGGTCTTATGGACAAGGTATTTTATCATCAGATGAATGAACCTTGGCCAACACTTCAAACAATGATTGATGACCAAACTAATTTGGTCGTATTTTGGGAACAAGGTGCAGATTCTGGCCACCCTTGGATTCATGATTTCTTGACTCATAGTTGGACTACTAATTTTGGAGAAAGAAGTACATCTGAAATGAATTGTGATGTGTTAAGAGGTGATGGAAACCAAGCGGTATATCATATGAATAATTGGCTTAGTAATGCTGTTGGCTTGGCAGACCCAACACAAGCTGGTGAAGCAAATGATGTTGATTTCTTAGTTGAAAGAGCAAATGAATGCTGGAATCAACATGGCAAAAGGCCGACTTTTATCGCTGTAGATTGGTGGCATGATGGAGATGTTGTCGAAGCAGCGGAGAGAATCAATCTACAAGATGAGGCTAATTAGCCCCAGAATCTTCTTGTTCTAGCATATTCAATTTCCGCATTATGAATCGCTTTGAGTAGGTTTTCAACATTATTTCGAGGAACTTTCTTCAAAATTCTCTGTGCAGTAGCCTCTCCAATCCCTCTCGCCATGAGACATAAAACCCCTTCATAACCTCTATTTTGAACTAATTCAGCGTTTTTCATCATACGAACTTGGTCTCCTTCATCATCAGAATTGACCCAAGATTCGAGCATCTTTTCCATTCCCTCTCTAGAACAAGCAAGCATTCTTCCTTTACATTTCAAACAAGTCTTTGCATCTTTTATTTCAGGATACTTTGCGACTCTGAAACGTCTTTTTGATTTACATTTCAAACAGCATAAAACCGCTCTTTCATTGGTCAAACGTAATTTCAGTTTTTCACGAACCGCAGCATTATCCCANTTAGGCAATAGTAAATCTCTACTTGAGCGCCTGGATATACCCAAAGGCCCTGAAGGGGTTAATTCAATGTTGATTAGGTCTGATTGTATTGCCCTTAATACATCTTTAGCTCCTTCCAAATCCATACGTTCAAAGAATAATTTTTCTAGTACTTCTTCCATTACTATTGTTCCTCGATATTTCTTTAATAGCCCTTGAAGATTTATTTTACGAGGGTCGATTCCATGTCTAAGAATTCCAAAGGTTTTGGCAACTTGGGCAAACCTCCACCTTACTTGTCTTGAATTGGGGAGAGTTACGCTTAGAATACCTTCTAAAGCTTCAGGTGGTGTGTTTTTTAGCCAGCCAACAATATCTTCAGCTTTTACTTGGCTTGCTTGAAGACCAATTCTTGTTGGTTCAACAATCAATCTACCCCAATATCCAGATTTTGTAGAAGCCATGGCTAAAATAAGATGTCCGAGTGTTTCATTGATTTTTGAACCATGACAGGAGTTTACCATCAAGGCATCATTTCTTTCCTCGATAGTGATTCTTCTATCGGTTGGTAGACTACCTGTTTTCTCGACATGATTTCCAATCTCTTCGCAAAGCATACCTAAGGCATAATCATTCAATGGATAATCGGAGACGGTGGTATTTCTACGGTCAAAAATCTGTGTTGCATCTATTTCCTGCTCAAAATCATTCTTTTTCGAAGAATATATTTCAAACTCCTCGGCGATCAATCCTCTTAATCGACCGATATCTCTTGCGATGTCAGGAGGAACTGGAGGCAATTCTCCAACCCATTGGGGGGCTTTTGCTTGATCTGAAACTGGGACAACGAGTAGTTCTGATTTTTCAGGGTCTGCGTCAATAATCATCCACGTCCTACCTGCGATAACAAATCTTCTTGTGGTACCATCTTCATCTTCTCCTGAATCATTTAGTGATAAAACAAAGGCTTCATCTACTGAACCGATGGTCTTTCTAGTCACGCTATCCCTAACTCTGTATGATTGCTTATCTGGAATCATAGAAAGGTGGTTTGTCACCCATTGCCTTGTTCTTCCAGCTGTAGAAAACCAGCCTTTCTGATACTTTTTTGGCACCTTCACTTTAATTTGCTTTAATTTTGGGTCAATCTCTTCCTCGGGCACTGAAAATAATGGTCTGTCCTCGGGTAATTCGATATCTTTAGTTTGTTCTCTGGCTAATTGATAAACTGTTTTTGGCCAACGGTACCATGGTAAATCATCAGGATTAGTAGTAAACCTAAGTATCCAACCATCAGATAAAACGGTCAATAGTGCCTCGGTTTTTTCTCTTGTCCAATCTTCAAACTGTGATGTATTAGACAAAATCTCAGTAGCTTCATCAATTGGATAGGCGCCAAAAGAATGGGCCATCATCACCAATTGATTAGCAACAACTGATTTGGGTGATTTACGCCATTCAACTGGTTCAAGTTCATGTTTCATTGCTTTTTCAGCAATGACTGCTGACTCTGATATTTCATCACAATCCCATGCGAGGAGGTTACCGACCCCAATACCACCTAAACGATGGTCTGCGCGTCCAACACGCTGTAACATTCGGTCAACTGAACGAGGGCTTTTTATCTGAATAATTCGACTTATTTTCCCAACATCTATTCCCAATTCTAAACTTGAAGTACAAACTAGACCTGATAATTCTCCTTTGCGTAATTGGTCTTCCATATCAACTCTGGTTTGAGTTGCTAGAGAACCATGATGTACTCCTATTTTGACATCTGGTGCCATCTTTTGTAACCTATTAGCAATAGTTTCTGCATCATTTCTGCTATTTACAAATAACAAACATGGAGGGCTTTCACGAATAATTTCAATCATTTCTCTGAATGTAGCATGTGCTCTAGGGGGTAGGGCTAATTCCATTCCACCAATTTCATCTTCATGTAATGGCAAGGAAGTATCTACAATCAATTGTGTTGTCCTTTGTCCAGTAGCAATAATTGGTTCTCCATCGTGGTTAGATAGCCACTTAGAAACCTCAGATGGGTTACCTACCGTTGCAGAAAGACCAATTCTTTGTACCTTCTTACCAGAAAGGGCTTCTAATCTAGAAAGACCAATCGAGAGTTGCCAACCTCTTTCACTAGCGGCTAAATCGTGTACTTCGTCAATAATTACAGCCCTGACAGATTGCAATAGTTTTCTCAAATTTTTCCCGGTAAACATTAATTGAAAGGTTTCAGGGGTGGTGACTAAAATGTGGGGTGGCTTTCTAGTCTGCCTAGTTCTTTCACTTTGAGTAGTATCTCCGTGCCTAATACCCACTTTTAGCCCCACAGATTCGGCAATATCGTGAAGTCTTCTATCAATATCACGATTCAAGGCTCTAAGGGGTGTGATGTATAATACTGCGAGTGGCTCCCAATTTTCATCTAAGCACCTGTGGATAATTGGAAGGACAGCTGAAAGTGTCTTTCCAGAACCGGTTGGAGCAATCAATAGTCGGTCTTTACCTTCGATGATTTCAGGTATTGACATCTCTTGAATTGGAGTCGCAGTCCAGCCTTTCTCATTTAGTGAATTTTGAAGACTTGGATGCAGTTGGGAAAATACATTTGACATACTCTCCCCACCCCCGCGGAGTATCCTTACACCCACTACTTTTGAGGATTTGTAGATGTTTTTGTTTTAGAAAGCGATGCTTAATAGTCATCATCATCTTCTTCTTCATCTTCATATTCATCGTATTCTTCTTCGTCTTCTTCCCATCCGAAATCTTCTTGCAAAGCTCCATCAGAGAAGTCCAGAGAAGTCTTTGAGGCTACAGAAACTACTACGACTAATGTGATTAAAGTGATAATAATAAATATCCAAGTTAGAGGATTTTCTCTTGGAGAATCTATCCAACCGAGATATTTAGCATAGGCCACATCTACAGAATGTTCAGCTGTATTATCATCATCATTGACTTCGACTATGTAATTTCCATAATCAGCCTCAACTCTGATTCTACTGACTTCTTCTGCCTCCCAAATAGTGGAAACTATGACTCTCTCGTTTTCTTCGATTCCAGCCACGGTTACAGAATCAAATGGTTCGTCACTGTCTCCTGCAAAGAAGGCTACCTTAAATGGAGACAACGTCGGGCCTCCGTCATTTATTATCACCGTTTCAATATCAACTTTTGTACTTGGAGCAATATGATCATCTGATAGAGAAATACTGTATACGCTCAATTCTGGCCCACTGCTACCCAATTTAACCCACTGACGTTCAAAGTCATCATCATCTACAGCTAGTTCTGGAATAGGACTCGCTTCTGAATTAGATATCTTCGGGAATTGGTTTCCTGCTGCATCCCAACCGGTTAGATAGTATCCTACAAAGTCTCCAGAACGAGGAGTAATTCGCCCGCCATCAGTCAAATCAACGGTTCCAGTCCATATTACATTTTGATTATCTTGTTGCATTCCCAATATGGATGAGCCAGAACCGATGGTTATCGTCTTAGTTGAATCTTTCATTATCCAATGTACTGTTTGAACTGAACCTGTTAAATCAGCATCTTCTATTCCCGTAAATTCAACTGGTAATTTGGTTAAATCAGTATTTGAAGAAATATCTATCACGTTTAGAGGAGAGATTCTTCTAACGACTCTAGGTGCTGAATCATCAACTACAACTTGTAAGGTAGTCGAAACTAATTGATTTGACATGTCTTCACCTTTACCAGGTATATTTGTAATCGAAATCAGGCATGTTCTTGAAGGAGAGGTTTGTAAAGATTGAGCTGAAGATAGAGGTACTTCAATTAAGAATTCACCCTCATTGCCAAGTGAGCCATCGCTCCAAATCAATTCACCATCAAATACTTCTACAAGAATTCCAATATCTCTTGGGACAGGGATATTGCTACCTTCGTAAACCACCTTACCACTAAAGGACAATCGGTCATCTTTGCGAACCCTACTTCCATCGGCGACTTCTCCGACCCTCGGCTCACTTATATCCAAAACAGAATAATCAACAGGGGCAATAATCAAGTCATTTTCAACTTTGAAGGTATGTTCAACAAGTAAAATTTGAGTATCCATTGGAGAGCCTCTTTCTTTGAATAATAATATTACATCGCTCATTTCTTCATCTGGCCAATCCCAACCGAATTTGAATACGAAGTCTAACATTATGAGAGGAAGGCCTGAGGAGTTGATAGTTTGTGTCATTTTACTAGTAGGTAAAAGGTTGATATAATCACTTTCAGACCAAAATGTATTATTCAATCCTGAATATGAAATTCTTTGAGCATCGTTCAACGGGTTGGGCCCTTCAAAGTCAAAGACTAGAGAGATATGTTCGAAATCAATAACTGTATTTTCATCGACAAATCCAAACGATATAGTTTGAGTTTTACCGGAATAAACCGGCTCATTATCAGAGTGACCAATCCATTCAAGTCCAGTGAATACTGCAACTGAGTCTTTACGGGTCACGAAAGTAGCATCGTCATAATCAAAACCATGAGTGGTTTGATAAGTTTTTATTTCCCCATCTGAATCTAGATATTCGCTGTACATTTCGTTACCGGCTAAATCAAAACCATCCCAGAAATATGACACTCTGCCCATATTTGGGTTTCTAGAATGATCAATTGTAGAAGAGAACCACTTGTTTGGCGCATCTGTTAGATTCTCAACTTGACTAATAATGTACTCATCGCTATCTGCTAAGCCATTTCGATTCAAATCATGGTCTGCTTCAACCCAATAATTTAGATTTAAGGTCATAGGACTTCCAATGTCATCTTTAACTAAAACTCTCACTTCTTGAGCGAAACTTGCAGCTTCATAACTTTCCTCAACTGGAGAGGTATCTACTTTTTGAGGAGCGGTTGCATCGACTCGGAATGTTCGTCTCCAAGAATCATTAGGTTGAACGGAAAGTGATGGATCAAATTCATTATAAGTTTGTATTTCATATGTATATCCATCAGGGTTATCTGAATTAGGCATAGTTATTGGAATTAAAAACGAACCATTGTTATTCATGGTATCTCTAGCACTACTCTCAACCCAACCCTCACGTGAGATTCTTACGTCAAACATATTGTCTAGTGGTGCATCTTCAGAACCCAAATACCACATTGCACCTTGGAAGAATACCGTTTCACCGCCTGCTAACCAAGAATTATGAGGCACGTCGTCACTGGTTACCAAACCAGAATTATCTCTAACTTTGAACCATCCTAGGCCATAGGTATGATTGACCGAAAGTGACTCATTGGACATTAAATCCACTGGTGAGAAGCCATTTGTACCACTATTATCTGTACAATCAGATTTGAAACGTACTTCACTTTGTTCTGGGAAATCAATATTTACAGAGAAGCGCCAGTGAATTTCAAGAATTCCATTTACTTCTGAAGACCAAGAACTTGGGTCGAGTTCGATGTAATTATCGGGGTCATTTGGTAATGGGAAGACATCTCCATTTTCCCATTCTAAAATAGGATTAGACCCTATCTGTGTCATGAATGTTAAACTCGCTCTTAACATATCAGAAGCGTCATCACCAATCACGTGCCTTGTAACTACTTCATATGGTTCTAATCTTTGATGAAGGATTCCCCCCTCTGTAATTTCTATATCTAAGTTAACGGTTCTCATTATGTAGGTGATTGAAAATTGATCTAAAGATAAAAAACCACTACTTTCAGAAGAGAGGTTGATTGGAATAACAACCAATCCTGAACCTGTATCTGGAATAATATTGTTTAGTGTGGAAATTATACTGTCGGCGGGATTCTCGGCAATAATTGTCTGTGTTCCCACCAGCGCCCCATCTGCTGCTGAGCGACTCCATACTTTCACTCCATTAATCATCAATGCTGGCTCGGAAGGGGCATTAGAATGCTGAGCAATCGTTAGGTCTGTTATGGATGGAGTTACTGCTGAATTGGAAGTGGTTAGTTGAATCCTAACACAAAGATAGTAACTTGAACCAGAAATTGATTTTGTAACTCCTGCTTCTGTTTTAGTCCATGTTGTCACACCACTTGAACCAGAGGAACAAGAAGATGATGAGGATGCTGCACCAAAGCCGACTTGTATGTTAGTTCCAGAAGGAGTATTTCCAGTCCAATTTAATGTTGCTGCAACGGTAGAAGAAGTTCCAGAACCAACATATTGGTAAGCATAAAAATATCCACTTGAACGATAGGTTGCAAAATATTCAATGCCTACTGAATCAAGTATTGGAGAAACACCATTTGAAGAAGATATCAGTTCGACTCTCCAGTCTAATGTATTACCAACTTGAGAAAATGTAATTTGTTGTCCTGGATATGCATTTACCCAAGTGGAACCCCCGTCATTAGATAATTCTAATTTCAAATCAGTTCCTGTTGGTATCCGTCCAATTAAACTCTTAACAGCAACAGTATCAATTGAGGCTGATAATGTGTAAGTCCTTCCATAAATAGTTTCTGAAGAGGTAGAAGTAGGTTCGGAGTAGTCGATTGAACCATCACCAGACCTGTGGATTTTTCTCGATGAACTACTACAGTAACTTGTATAATGACAAACATATAGTAATTTACCATCTCCAGATTCTGTAAGACCATAATGGCCTCTATTACTCATTTCTTCAGAACCCATCAAAGTTGGAGAGATTCCATTGAAATTAAAGAAATAATGCCTACTAGGGTAGCCTGAGGTTGAACGGTCATATTCATTGTAAATAACCGTCGGTAAATTAACGATTAATCCAGCGCCATAGCTACTAGTAATTCCCGCTGATGAACCGATGGACCATGTTCCATTAATCATTGTAGGGTTAGAAGGATTAACCTCGTGCAAATAATGGTCTGAAGATTGGTAATTATATGTTGATAAATACATCTTACCCGTGTTCTCATCAAAATCTACGCCATTAATATATCCTTGAGCACTCGAATACCAAGATTGTTGACAGTTCCAAGTTAGAGAGGTTGCAGTTTCAACGATTGACCACTTATTGACTGTATAGTATGAGTAGTGAACTGTCCAAATAGAGCCATTGTAAACAGTAGCATCATACATGTTGTAGTATAGTGAATTAGATGATGTGGTGGAACAGGTTCCAGCATTGAAACTAGCAGTGCCAATATATGCACCTGTTGAAGCATTTATCCTGAGAATTGTCGGTTGTTGGCTAGGATAAGTCGAACTGTACTTCATCACCATGTATTCATCACCATAAAGGACAACTACTCCCACATATCCCCAAGAAGCACTACTTGAAACCGAAATATCAGAATACTTCTTTGTTGGCGAACTATAGCCCTGATCGCTTAGTGCGACAAACTGGCCAGTGACATTATGTTCAGCGTTTCCTGTAAAGGAAACATCGCTGGACCTAGATAGTGAATTGACTGCATTTGTAGGGTTACCCTGTAATTCCATTCCTTGATTTTGAGTATTTAGATAATAACGATATCCGCTGGAAAATGGGCTTGGAACATTTCCTGAAATATACCCATTAGTATCTCCTTGCCCTCCATAATCACTATTTGAAGTAAAATTAGTCCATGAGGTCTGGCTTGCTTCCCCTCTTAATCTGAAAGTTGCATCGGTAACCTCTGCCCCATAAGGCATGGTTATCTCTCCGGCGTTTATATCGCCTGATGCGGTAAAAGAATGTTGGAATGATGTTGAACCATCATCAAATTGATTCGCTGTCATCGAACTTGAAGCCAAAGGGGCGTAAATAGATACTAAAAATAAAGATATCAAAAATAATGCGCGCTTCAATATAACACCTCCTTCAACTGTAGATATTATCCGATAGTGGCAACCCATTTCAAGTATACCCCTCAGTGTTAGAACATTTGAACAAAGAAGTCAAAGATAAAAACCGATGTGGGGTATACAGGCGGAGAGGTATATGGGTTTGATTTCGAGTTTTTGGGAGCGACAACATGGAAGACAATTGATGCTTAGTGCAACTGCATTTGGCGCCACAGTAATACTTCTTTTAGTGAGTGGCTATCAACTCTTATTCCTTCAAGATAATACTGATTGGCAAGACTACACCGGTGCGGCAATCGGCATGGCTGTCATCTCTTCAATACTATTAATGATAATCACGCCTGAATTCTTAACTCTGAAAGGTTATGTTTCAATTCTAGATGAATTAAAAGAGACAGAATCTCTATCCGAATTAAAAAGAAGGCGTTCTGAAGGCGATGAGGCTGCTAAAGTCCTAGGTGCTGGACACGCCGAATCATGGAATGAATTCCTACAAAGCAAGGGCCTAAAGAAAATGAAATGAGGCGATTTCTTGACTCAACCTAGCCCTTTTGGCAATCTGCTTAGAGAGATTATATTGGCTGGAGCGATGATAGGAATTCTAGTTTTAGGTTTATGGGCCCATACAGGCTCAATGCCACCTCTCGTGGTTGTTGAATCGTCTTCAATGATACATGATATTGATGGTGAAGTTGGAAGTATTGATGCTGGAGACCTAATTTTAGTAAGAGATAGTTCTTTTGAAAGCATTGTTACCTTTGCAGAAGGTTCTGATTCTACAGATTCGTCTTTTGGATATGAGATGCACGGAATGGCTGGCGATGTAATAATCTACCAAAAGAATGGAGATACTGGGACTCCTATCATACACCGAGCGATACTAAGGGTCGAGGCAAGCCAAACACTTACTCCTGATAGAACTGCAAATGAGGAAGACAACAATACAAAGCATTGTCCAAATGGAGGTACATGGGACTCCAATTCCATTGACCAAGATGGGGAATTAGGAACCTGTATTTTGACTTGGAATGTACCTGGGACAAATGTCACCGACCAAGAAAGAATTACTATACACTTTGATGGTGTAAATGCTGGACATTATGATTGCAAGAGAATGGCTCACGCAAATGTAGAGCCGTTTTTGGTTGTATGGGACTGGCAACCTAAACACGCAGGAATAATGACTCTAGGAGATAACAATCAATGTTCGGTTGACCAAGGAGGATTGGCTGTTAACGGTTCATCTGGCGTTCACAGTGAATCTGGAGTTGCTGGACCGGTCCGCTCCGACTGGCTCATTGGAGTTGCTGGAGGAGAAATACCGTGGCTTGGCTCTGTCAAATTGATGGTTAGTGGCACTGGAACTAACGATAATGGAGAGGTTTCCCCTGGTACACAATATGTACCAGAATCTTCTTTCTTTTACCTGATTACAATTATTGTAGGTATTCTTTTGATCCCACTTGTCTTGGAAAGGATGCTCAAAAGAGTTATAGAAAATTCTCCTGAAGCACATCAAATTAAACTTGAGCAGGAAGAATTTGATCACTCTTCTGAAGAATGAGATAAATTTTCTATTGCTTCGGTCAAAGATAATTCACCTTTAGCAACTAATTCGGCTTGACCAAAAGAGATTGTCAACTTTCCTTTGCTAAACTTACGACTTTGGCGTTGAATTTCTTTTATTTGTCCAGGCAATGGAGTTATTTCTCTTAATTCCCAAACCCTTTGGCCACTATTCGAAGCGATTCTAAGAGCCGATATTGAATGATTATGCCTTAGTAACCCTCTTGATGTTTTAGATTCATCAACCACTTCCACATTCCAATTATTTTCAATACAAATATTGATGATTCTATCACGTATTAACGGGTCACCATTTCCTATTCTTATCAGTAATGAATGTGAAGAAATTGAACTGGATATGGACTTGATTTTCTTAGCAATTTCTGAGATTGATTGTAATTGAGAAACTCCAATATAGACTCCGTCTGCAATCCATGATAGACCCGGATAAGGACCAGGGTCTATGCCAAACACAAGTTGGTTTGGTTCATCCAAGCCTTTCAAAACCAATAATGCAAACTCAATACTGCTATCGATGGTTTCGATTGTAGTAGGGATNGCTTTNCCTAANGANTCATTNTCNATNATCTCNCTACCTTCNGCAAACCANATTANNTCNTTAGAANTTANTTTNTCNGAANNNTCTAGAACATCAAANTNAATCTTNCTTNACNTNAATGACTNGATTAATTTNTANGANANTTGGAAGTTAGCAGTCCTNATNGCNAACCTTGCCATGAACCTTGCAGAAGTTCATGTTCATCAAACCTATCGCCGCTTACTTCAAACACTTAACAAAAAATAATTTTGATTATGTTTGAACCGAAGTAATCAAAAGCGCTTGACATTGATGTCTTAGCGTGGGTAGCCAATACGAACGTGAACTTAGGCAGGTTCTTGCCGGGATTCCAAAGGGCGTGGAAGCGGTTATTCGTTCATGTAGTGAACAAGAGAAAATGAAAATGCGTCTGATATTACAACGCCCATTTCTCGTAGTTCGTGCTGCTGGGTCAGGAATGGAGGGNTCAGGAGATTTATTGGCACTAAGGGGCGACTTATGTTTNCCTATTGAGGTTAAATCTTCTAAAAAANCAAAATTCTATCTTTCTGGTAGAACTAAAGANCAATATGAATCCATGATTTATGAAGGAGANAGGTGTAATTTAATGCCTCTTTATGCATATAGGTTGAAAGGCATCCGTGGCGATTCTTGGAGAATATTTAGAGTTGAGACTGAGTCTCTCTCAGGGAAATTAAGGAAATTATCTCCNCTTATTCCTGCATTTCCNAAGACAAGAGGGGGTAAACCATTCATGGACTGGGAGCAAGGTATGAAACTGAATGATTTCATCGCTTTAGTAAGTTCACAGGCTGGTGTTAAGCAGTTTAATCTGAATCAATTGAAAATCAGAAGTTCTCAGAATAAAACAAAGTTCCCCAGTAAATCCGANGAAAAATTAGGGTTTCAAGAAAAAACTAAACCATCGAAACAAGTTGACATATTTGCTGAATTAGCGAGAAGAAAAAGTGTCTAACTAAAAGTATGGAATCAAAAGAATGAATAGCAGCATTCCTAGTAATGCNAGTGAAGAAATACTAGAGGCTTTACTCGAGATATGTTCAATCCACATTGGATTCATATCACCAATTTTTAATTTCTTACCTATTTTTCTAAATCCTTTCAATACTCCACGAAGTAGNTCNCTAAACAAATGACCACCATCNAATGGNACCATTGGNATTAGGTTNGTAAAGCCAAGTAGAATATTGACCCACATTAACCAGAAGAATAGATTGGTCAAAAACAGTAGCCCAGATTTACCTAGAATAGACCCCANTCCATCGTCATCTGCTTCCAATAATGATTCTTCAAATGGGTGCATAGATACACCTTGAAGTTCGAATGGAATTATCATTAACCCTAAAGTGTGGAACGGTAATACTAGTGCTTTTTGAGCAATATTTCCTTCCCATCTAGGCGAGAGCGGCCCTGCAATTCTATCGATTCCATGCGTCCCTTCTGCAAGTCCTTCGATACCTAAGAACGGGTCTCCCTTTGAGATGTTTAGTTTCTCTAAATTTGATTCACTCCATCCTAAATCAATATAATAATCATACTTGTCTGAAAATGTGGCACTGAGATTTTCTTTAGTACCATCTTGGTGTAATACCGAAATCACAACAGTATCATTAGCAGAGTAATCTTCCATTACAGAATAAAAACCATCTAGACCTTCTATCTGTTGACCATCGATTGATTCCAATGTATCCCAAGGTTGCATTCCTGCTGCATCTGCTCCTTGGTCTTGGATAATGCCTCTCACGTGGATGTTTTCATTTCCTGAAACAAATTGACCGGCTAATCCACCAATAATTAGTAAACAGATAAATGCGGCAAAAATATTGGTTGCTGGTCCTGCTGCAAACATTCTCATTCTTTCTTTAGGAGGGGCATTCATCAATTCTTCATACTGTGGTTCAGCAAAAGCGCCAAGAGGCAATGGACCTAGTTGTAATAATCCAAATGAACGAACTCTCATTCCATGTGCTCTAGCTTGTAGGCCATGTCCAAATTCATGAATAACTAAGGCGATAATAAATGATAAAACGCCCCAACCAAGTGGAATCATTGGGTTTATCCCCGGTATAGCAACTAATTCACTAGCAGAAGGAGGGTCCATCTGAGGAGGGGAAATTATTGCGGAAATGAATGCAAGAATCATTAGTAATCCGACTAAGAGCATCGAAAATACACATATCCAAAGCGAAACTTCTCCATAAAGGCGCCAGAATTTACGTGGCTTTGCTGTTTTATCTAAAAGTTTGAGGCCTTTGCTACTCCTAACCATTAGGATAACACCGAAAACTCTAGTTGCATTCCATTTGTCAAGAACACCATTTCGTTCCCAATTTCGCAGTAATATGTACCATACTAGGATCAAAACAAAAATTAGAGTCCAATCTATTTGGATTGCCCCCCAACTTGCTGCCATGTTCGGTCCAATCGGTTCTTTACTTTCAACCTTAACAAATTTTGAACAAACTTCAAAGGGGGCGGGCTTGAGGCCAAATCATGGTCTCATACGAAGCTGCCATTCTTTCTTGGTGTAGTGATACTTGGAGACAAGAGCCNGTNTCNATTGAAGAATGGGTNGTTGACGAGGGNTTCGCNCANGTATTTATNAGACTNAAAAATAGTGTATTNATTGTCGATTTCATATTGGANAATAATGNTGACTTAATCTGTCAAAATCATTTACATATCCCNCANGAACGTTGGAATCCAGGTTCAATTCANGTNTTNCGNACAAATGAAGGAAAGGTTAGATTCCGNCATAGGAANTCNGAAATNATTCTTGCTGCNCACTTTAGGGCNCCTGAATGGGGTCAATCTCTGTTAGAAGAATGGCTTATGTCTCAGNGAGGAGAANTTATGAGACCNAANGANAAGANNCAAAGGATTGCGGCGATAAANNGAAATAANGAGAGTATCAAAAGAAANCTCAATTCNGCATCATTGGATTCTGCNATTATTGAAATTCAAATCGTATCTCANCGATTAGAATCNGCAGANACTGGATTAAANCCTCATAAGTTAATTGCCGACGAATCTGAATGATTAGATCATTTTTACTTTGTAACGGTCTCTACCATTNACATAAACTGTAATACTNCCAGANGATGANACACAAATTGCNAGACATTCNCCTAATTGAGAAATNGCTCTTGAGGCTANNTGTCTNCCACCTTCACCNGATTTAGTAGAAACTCCGGANGGAACTTGNATATATCTTCCAGCATCNCTTGCAATTCCTTCTTTGTTGAAAAATACNGCNCCATCAAGCCATGCAAATTCTGCAAAGGTTTCGTGNTTATCCTTTANCAAAATACTACGCTTTTCAGAATTNTGGCCTTTGAATGGATTTAGAACCATTGCTGTNGAATGCTTTCTAAGAANAGGNAAAGGCCCTATTGCAAANATTGCTCCCACNGANTGNCCTTCTCTNCCTCTACTCGCAATATGTCTTGCCAATTCCATNGNTTTTGTAAGAACNTCTANNTCTATNCCGACCTCTTGNGCTAGNTTGGCAAATCTATTTGCATTAAGCATAGTTGTATCNATTGAAAATACTCCNTCNACNGGTTCNGCNAGTATNACTAAAATTCTCTCTCCACGNGAAATACGGCCTTCTCCTATAGCTTGTAGAATTAAATCATGTANTTGNGTTAGAATTAAAAGACCCATTGAACTNAGATTNTCTTCNATNATTGTNGCNTCAATCGGGGNATCNNTCAATGATTCTATNACNCTAGATTGNCTTGTTAAAACTGAAANNCCAACACCTTTNGGAATTACTTCNGATANCATTCGAATCTTTCGAGTACTATTNGAGAGCATCAAAACACTATCGTAAGTNCGTCTATCTGATGGAAAACTACTGGCGACCATAGANACGAGGTCGACCATTTAATCACCTATTGATCAGTAGTATCTATACCCGGTAATTGGTCTTCTGATTCACGGTAAACAGTACGCATATTACTAATGAAGTTGCGTTCTTTAACAACGATCCAAAATTCTTTGAATCCAGGGTCTTCTTCTCCATCAAGATGACCGAGTAATACTTCTAGAGTAATTCTTGCGCCTTCTCTGTGAGGATAACCAAATATGCCCATCGATATAGGAGGTGAGACAATTTTGTTAACATTGCCAATCTCTTTGATGGTGTCAAATAAGTTGTGATAGGTTTCAGGGAGCAGTTCACGACGTGATTCATCTTGATTTGGCCTTCTACAATCGGGCCCGACTGCATGAATTATGTGTTTGAAATTACTNNCTAAAGCGAATGGCTTGGTCACTACATTTTTTGTAACTGCACAAGGAGGGGCATTGATTTTACGCATTTCTAAACAAATATTTCTGGTTACTTGAGTGAGTTCTTCGCCAGCTTTAGCATGAACTAAAGAGTCTAGTCCTTCTCTACCAGATAATCTATTGTTGGCTGGAGTGATTAATACATCTCCTTCATGGTCCCACAAATCACCACCGACAACTTTGAGGATACCCCATTTGCATGTCCTCGACATATATAATTCCGGCATCGTACAACCATGGAGGGCCGTCTTACTTATCAAGTTCGCTAAATTGCATAATTTTTAGCCAAAAAAACTAATTTTTGACTCACCCGTACATCGGAAGGTTTCATGTGCTGACTCTCTATGGGAGTAATGAATACTATGGCAGTAGGATACGTATTGGTCAATGTAGCACCAGGATTAGAACTAGAAGTTTATGAAATAATGAAAGGTTTTGAACATGTACAAGATATAACAGTACTTTTTGGAGATTATGATTTGATAATCAAACTTGTTGCAGATGACTTGGCATCAATTGCTAAAACAGTAGTAGAAACTATTCGTTCTGTCAAAGGAGTAATAAATACAAAAACTCTCGCTGGAGCAGATATTTAATTTCATAGAATCGCTACTAAATTAAACGCTCTACTGCACCTTGTTAACTCAAAAAACTCATTTCGAATGGGGTCTTGCGCTCCATATGTGGAGCAGTATGCGTGTTTTTTTGCGCAAATACTAAATACTGTATCGTGTGGACAAATNTCGGAGGTTATCCAAAATGTCTGATAAAAAATATTTCGTCCTAATGGAGGGCGGTAAAGATACGAGCCAGGTTTTTGCAAGCAAACAACCCCGTGGAGCGGCCCTTAAAGCTGCAACCCGCGGACATTCGACCATACGCCTACGTGAGCGTGGAACAAAGAGAGTCCACTGCTTCACAGGAAGCATCTCGATGGTTGATAAGCCAGCGAACGGTCCTGCTTGGCTACCTGATAAGATCAAAAAGGCCAATGTCAAAAAGACTGGTATTGAACACCTTTGAGTGTCTTACCAAGGCTAAATTATGATTAATGTATTCCGAGGAATGCAACTGCCTCTTCAAAGACTTAGGTCTTTGAAGGGGCTTTTTTTAATTTCAAAATAACTGCTAATGTAATTCCTATAACCAATTCAATAGATAACCAATAAAGTTGGGTGGTAGAATCAAAACCGTGAATTGACATTGAGAGTAATCGAGTCGTGAAATATCCCATATCAATAAAAAATGCCAAGATTAGTGATTGGGTTAGAATATGTTTGGATTGAAATTTACTTAGTAATATGAAAAACAAACCAATGCCAAGAGGTACTGCAGAAAGTCTGATTCTATAATCAACTTTTTCAACGAGTTCTTTTGATTCTAGGCTGGATTGAAATAAATGAGGGAATAAAAAAGACACTATTGAAAAGAGAATCAAAGAGATACCAATGATTTGTCTGTATGAAGGATACGCCTTATTGTTCATCTACATGCCTCTTTGGAATCCATTCACCGACCCACAACGCAATAGCAATCATCAAGATTTGCCCAATTAAACGCAGTATGTGCCAAATTGTAGCAAAGGTTTGACCCTCTAATGGTACATCATTAATCCACATATTCAGATTAGCCCAATAAACGCCAATAAGAAATAGAGCCATGAGTAAACCCGAGTATTTACGAGTCTTTGGAATGATTAATCCAATCCCTAGGGCAATTTCCATTGCACCTGTGATTAAAACCCAAAATGTAGGGTCGCCAAGAATTGTAGGAACTATTGGTTCAAACCATTTTGGATCTATGAAATGGCCAATCCCTACATTGATAAAAAATACTCCAAGTATAAATGATAAAATATGTTTCGTCCAGACGATCTTATTCATCGACTATCGCCTTTCAGTAACGTACTTTCTTCCGAGTCAATGTACGCCAGATTCGTTGTAGTGGGTCATAATAACGGTCTACTACTCTCTCTTTGAGTTGTATAATAGCATCATCAGTAATTTGAATCCCTGCAGGACAAACTTCCGTACAACAGCGTGTTATGTTACAATATTCAACTCCAAATTCTTTCTTAATTTCTGGAACTCTGTCTTCTGTATCAAGTGGGTGCATTTCATATTGAGCAAGTCTGACTAAATTTCTTGGTCCTGCGAAATCGTCGAATAGTGCATGGTCTCTTAGAACGTGACATGTATCAACACATAGGAAACATTCGATACATTCTCTAAATTGTTGAACTCTATCCGCTTCCATTTGATTGAATTCCCAATTCATTTCATCAGGCCCTTTGATTGGTTTTATTTTCTGCGCTACTTCATAATTCCATGATACATCGGTGACCAAGTCTTTGATGTGGGGGAAAGCCTTCATTGGTCGTATTTCAATTGGTTCGCCTTCTTCGACCTCATTGGTAACATCACTCATTCGTGTCATACACATCAAACGAGGTTTGCCATTTATTTCAGCTGAACATGACCCGCACTTTCCGGCTTTACAATTCCATCTTACGGCTAAGTCTGGTTCTTGTTCATATTGAACTCTATGAACACAGTCAAGAACTACCATACCTTCATCAAGTTCAATTTCATAATCTTCCATCTTAGCGGAATCGCCTTCCCCTCGGGTGATTAGGAACTTCTGTTTTTTACCTTTTAGAGACATTAATTGCCACCTCCTGCTTCTTCTGCTCTTTCCGCAATCATATCCTTGACCTCTTGGATTACTTCCTTGAGGTCTTTTCTCATCTCTTCTTTAGGTTCTTGGCGAATCTTAATTTCGCCTTCTTCCATCCAAATAATGTTTAGATTATTACCCCAATAATCATCATCTGGAACCGGGAAATCATCTCTAGTGTGTCCTCCACGGCTCTCTTCTCTTGTTATTGCTGCAAGTGTTGCAGCATATGATACATCGACCATATTCTTTAGGTCAAGGGCTTGATGCCACCCCGAATTATACTTACGAGATGAACCTGGATAACATGCAATTCTTCTATCATCATAACTTTTCAGATCGCTAATAGCTTCATCCAATTCCTCTTTGGTTCTAATGATTCCAACCTTCGCTTGCATCATATCTCTGAGTTCATCATAAATCAAACCTGGATTTTCTCCACCTTCGTTGTCAAATGGTTCTAGCATTACTTTAATCGCTTCTTGTACTTGTGAATCATCGATTGAAGGCTGTGCTAAGTCCTCTGACCTCTTTGCAGCAAACTCTCCAGCCCTTTTACCAAATACAATTAGGTCTGATAGTGAATTTCCTCCAAGCCTATTTGCTCCATGCAGCCCTGAAGCCACTTCACCGCATGCAAATAATCCCGGCACTGTAGTTTCTTGTGATTCAGCATTAACCAAAACTCCACCCATAACATAGTGAGCGGTTGGACCTACTTCCATGGCCTCTTTGGAGATGTCAACACCGGCAAGTTCCTTGAATTGGTGGTGCATCGACGGTAATTTCTTCAAAATTGCTTCTTCGCCTCTGTGGGATATATCTAGGAAAGCCCCACCATGTGGAGAACCTCTTCCTGCCTTAACTTCAGAATTGATAGCCTTAGCAACCACGTCTCTGGTCAAAAGTTCTGGCGGCCTTCTTACTGTAGCAAGTTTTCCTGATACAACTTCTTCGACCCATTGGTCAGATTCTTCGATAGTTTCTGCGTGGTCTCCAGCAAACATTTCTGGCACATAGCCAAACATGAAACGCTCACCTTTTGAGTTAGTCAAACGACCTCCTTCGCCTCTAACACCTTCAGTGACTAAAATTCCTCGAACAGAAGGTGGCCAAACCATGCCAGTGGGGTGGAATTGGACGAACTCCATATCTCTAAGTTCTGCTCCAGCCCATAGAGCCAATGCATGGCCATCACCAGTGTATTCCCATGAGCCTGAACAAACAGACCAAACTCTAGTGATTCCACCTGTTGCTAAAACAACTGACTTTGCTGAAAAGGCATGGAAATCACCGTCCACTCTTGTATAAGCAACACAACCTGTAACTCTATCTCCTTCTTTTAACAGATGGCGAACAGTGTATTCCATGAAGATGTCGATTCCTTCGTGAATTCCTCTTTCTTGTAAAGTACGGATTAATTCTAGCCCTGTAGCATCACCGACGTGAGCAAGTCTAGGGAAAGTATGGCCGCCGAAGTTTCTTTGATTGATTAGATTATTTGGAGTTCTATCAAAAACAGCCCCCCATTGTTCTAGTTCTCTAACTCTATCTGGGGCTTCTTTTGCATGGTACTCTGCCATTTGCCAGTTAGCAAGCCATTTACTTCCTTTCATTGTATCGTGAAAGTGAACCTTCCATCCATCTCTAGGGTCTGCATTTTGCAAGGCTGCTGCACAACCACCTTCGGCCATTACTGTGTGAGCCTTACCGAGTAGAGACTTGGTGATTATTGCTGTTTTAGCACCACTTCTGGCTGCTTCGATAGCTGCTCTAAGACCAGCACCACCGGCGCCTATTACTATGACATCATATTCGTATTTCTTGTAATCTTCAGACATCATTTTCACCTCAAATCACAAATAGCGCCACATCGCTGAAATATCCTTCACAAACTGCTAAGACCCATAGATCGCCTAAGAAGACGAAAATTAAAGAAGTCCAAAACCAAAAACCGTGAGACCTGTTAATGATTGAAATCTTACCAAATAATTTACCTCTTATCTTGCTAATTCCAGTAGTCCAGCGGTCTAATACTCCACCTGCAAGGTGTCTAAGAGCGTGACATGATGTAACATACATAGTTAGTAAAAATGCTTCAATACCCATGACAAATGTACCAATAGAGACTCCAAATCCGTCATCAAAGGTCATTGTATGCGTGACATCCCACCATTTAATCAAAAGAATAATCATTGCAGCATAAAGGAAATATCTGTGTAAATTATTGAAAATAAATAATCTCTTTTCTCCTTTATATCCAATTTTCTTACTGATATCTGGTTCATCTACCCAGCATGCTACCGGACTAGCAAAAAAGGTTCGATAGTAGACTCTACGCATGTAATAGCAAGTGCCTCTAAAACCAAAAGGAATCCATAAAACAAGAATAGCAGCATTAACCCAAGATGGATGGTCCCATGAAGATAATCCAAATAAATCCCATTCCAAAACATTAGGTGAAAATATTGGAGACATGACTACGCTGCCTTGTAAGTCATAGGAAATTGTCCCGTCAGTTGTATAGATGAATAGTCGCCAAAATGTATACAGTAGAGCAATATTCAATCCAATACCCATGGCCAGTGGTTGAGACCACCATCTGTCGTTCCTATCAGTACGGCCCAGTCCGTTAATTACCGGGAGTTTTATGCCTTCACCCAAAGCTCTCACCACCCACCCATATAGGGCGGACATTATGATGCTAACACCCGCAGTCTTTGAGGTTGATTGTCGAATGACTGGTAAGTATTGATTACAACTTAGATGCTGTGTCCCATATTTCATCTAGAATTGTAGAATTTGCCCAATAATTTTTTGATTGCCACATCTTAATACCATTATCGCCGATTAATTGCAATGTAGGGGTAGATGGATTGCCATATGCTTCATACAAACCATAACCAGTATCTTGTTCTGAAAAATAATCTAGTGCAGGAGTATTTTCCTTACCCATTACGATTTTCCATGGAGCATAAGATGAGTCATTGGAGTCTAATCCGAAGGCATTCATTACTTCCTCTGAACCTTCGATGCCAGACCAACCATGAACACTAACCACTGAAAGTGTAGATTCATTTAATGAACCATTTTCTAGACTCTCACGTATCATATTAGTCCATTCGTGACATCCAAAACAGGCTGAACCAATCCATAGTATCAATACTGGTCCGTCTTCTAATTCCTGTTTTAGGTCGAAGGTTGGCCCTTGGTCTTCTACTCTATCTAGGGTCTCAGCCTTGAATGACAATCTAAGAGGGATTTCCTCTTCCTTATCACCGATTACAGACTGTGATTCAATACATCCAGGAATCAAAAGTATCAGAGTAATGAGCGCAATGGATAATCTATGCAACATGACCTTCACCGGTTGCATTATTTTTCATAGAAACCTTACTCGCCTTCTTGAGTTTGGGTTTCTTCATGTCTGCAAACCAATTACTTACGCCATTCCAATCAGGATCTAATCCCATATCTGCTAATACCAATTTACTACTGATTCGAGCGCTCTCAAAAATAGTAGGAAGACCGCTACCTGGGTGAGTTCCTCCACCTACAATGTACAAGTTTTTGGCTTCTTCAAATCGGTTTTGTGGCCTCCTCCATAGCATTTGTTTGAGGTCGTGAGTGAGGTTGAAAACCGCACCACGATAAATATCTGAAGCACCCCAGTCATCTGGAGTAACTACGGTTTCAGAGACGATATGGTCTGCAATATCGTCATAACCAAGTTTGGCTAATTGCTTTACAATTATATCTCTATAATCTGCTTTAATATCATCCCATACGATTGTATCATGGGTATTTGGCACAGGCACCAACACGTAAACAGTCGATTGACCTTTAGGTGCTAGACTGTCGTCGGTGATGCTAGCATTCTGAACATAGACCGATGGGTCATCCCATGTGAGTTTATGATTGGTAATATCGTGGAGATTCTGCTCATATGCGGAGGATGCATAGATTTGATGATGAGGTAAATCATACATCTTATCGACACCGAGGTAAAGCATGAAAGTCGAGCAGGAATATCCCTTCTTTTCGAGTTTCTTATTCGACCATTTCTTTCTCTTCTCGTCAGGTACAAGAGTTGTCATGGCATGTGCAAAGTCTGCATTTACAATGACCTTGTCAGCGTGAATTTCTTCTCCTTCGATACGTGCTCCAACTACTGTCTTTCCTTCATAAATTAGCGATTTTACCGGAGTACTGCAGCGGATTTTTACACCCAGTTCTTCAGCAATTTCACCCATACGGCTGGTAATACTACCCAAGCCACCCTTGGCATGGAAAATACCGTGCTCATATTCAAGGAAAGCAAGAATGGTAAACAAAGATGGTGCATGGAATGGGCTCATTCCCAANTACTTGGTCTGAAAAGACATTGCTAGTCTAACTCTCTCGTCATCGAAATGCTTGCTTANATCTCCCGCTACACTCGCCCATGGCTTTAGAATCGTAGCGACTCTNANCGCTCTCTTGGAAAGCACATTTAGCGGACTTGTCCATGGAGTTTGTAGGCATTGCTTGGAAAAGTTAAGTTTCTTACGATTTTGTAGTACATACTTTTCGAATCCTTTGGCATTCTTNTCGCCTGCAAGTTCTCGAATTCTTTCGGTCATTTGGTCAAGGTTACTTGTCGCATCAATGTGTCCACCTGCCCCGAATACAAGCCTGTACATGGGGTCGAGGGGCATAAGCCCAAGTTCTTTGTGAGCGTCACGGCCAATGGCTTGGAAAATCTCTTCNATAACTTCAGGGTAGTGGAAAAAGGTTGGCCCTCGGTCGAATGTAAATCCGTCCTTGTGGACGAGTTTAGTTCGGCCTCCGACTTTCTCTTCTTTTTCTAGAATCGTGACATCAACACCAGAATATGCTAGCAGCAAAGCACTCGCCAAACCACCAGGACCGGCTCCGATAATAATTGCGGTTGGTTTACTTGATTCTTCCATGGTTAATTGGCTCGGTCTCGGCATATAAAGAACAGTATTGAACCATATTTGGAAATAGTAGTTCCTAGAGAATTATTATTCCAACAAAGGAATCTCTTGCTTAACTTTCAAAACAGTATCTCTTGCCGAAATAAGGGTCCCTTCAACACTACCATGAGACATGAAATCACCACTNCGGAAAAATCCATCACTACNTTTTGATTTACTATCACCAAAAAATGGAGAATCAGTCTCNGGTAGTGCATTGACAATGTGTTGAACAGCAATGGAATCCCAATTATTGACTTGTTCACCATACCAAATTCTTAGTTCAGACTCAACTTTTGCCAATACCTCNTCTTTACTATCTAATCCTAAACTATCGCNTTTTTCTCCTAAAACCGTTACACATACCAGTGATTTACCTACTGGTGAATAATTGGATTGTATGTCTGAAGGTACTGAGATATAAGAGATTAAATCACTAGAATTTCTAATTTCGGAATTTAGCATTATATGTTTACTTTTCAGTGGTGATTTATCAGCAGAAAAATACAGTGTCCAAACATGCTTCTTGGATAAATTTGGCCTATCATCATAAGCGATAATTACGCCATTATATCGCCTTTCTTCGCCGTTGACTTTGATTGATTCANGTGAAATGATTTCAACATTTGAATTTAGTTCAATATTTTCTTTAGGTATATTTTGTGCTAGTAAGTTAGGTATTGCTTGAATTCCNTTTTTTGGTAAAACCATATCTCCTTTCGACATAGTACGAAATACAAATTTGAATAACCTTTCATTTGTTCGAAGTTCAGATTCAAGAAAAATACCACTAAAGAGCGGATAGAAAAATCGATTGATGAATTTTTGAGAAAAACCTTGATTGCGCAACCAATGTTCCGTNGTTAAATCACCTTTAAGGAAAATTTCATCAACTGACATCTTGGTCAATTTACGNCTCATTAAAAGAACNNTNANCATNTCNANTGGNGANGCNAAAAANCCAAACGCATCTTTGAACGAACTAAATGGTCTGCGAAACGGGTCTGAAAGACGCCAAATTCGNTTTCNTTTTGTNGANNNACGTATCACTAGAGCTCCNGGTTCGAAGGCTTTAGCATCTAACTTATCATAATCAATTACCTTTTGAGNAAATTCATATCCAGTCTGAAGAACGTGAAAACCATGATCTATCTGGAATCCNTCTATCAAATCAGTTTTCATCCTACCGCCAATTTCATTTGACTTCTCATATAAGTCGACGTGGTATCCTAGTTCAATCAGTTCACTGCAACAATGTATCCCAGCAATACCAGCACCTATCACTGCAATTNTNGGTTTCATTTTACCAACTCTATTCTAGCCCCAATTTTTGTCTAAATTCTTCTAGATAAGGTCCCATCGACTGAATCAGATAAACATCCGGATGTGTCCTCAAAACTAATCCATCAAGGTACATTAAGGCCCTAATNATTGGAAATGCTTCTTCTCCAAATTCTGCCCCTGCAAGTTCAACCGCTGCTCTTACGGTTTGCATCATTATTTTGGTAAGACTTTGTTCTCCTACCGATTTCTTGCCAAAGTCTGCATAAATTTCATGCATCTTAGACATGTATTTTTTCATCTTCTTTTCTGACGGGTGTCTATCGGTCATCTCTAACAAGGCAATGAAAGCCTCATCCAGTTTTTGTTGAGATAAATTATCGAAGAAGACGAATAGTGATTTACTAACATTCTTCGGTGCATGACAAACAGCAGCATTATCGATAAAGACAAATTTGCCTTCTTTATCGATGATACAATTTCCTGGATGTAAATCTCCATGGAATGTCCCTATGCCAAAAAGATAAGCCCCGTGAATTCTAAATAATTCTAGAAGTTTATCCCATGAAAGAGATTTATCATTAATNCCTTCTTCGAGAGATTCCCCATCGATAAACTCTGAAACCAGTACATTTTCATTAGAAATATCTGGGTAATACTTAGGGAATCTAAGCAAAGGTGTCGGGAAATTTTTCGAGATATCTGATTGAATTTTCATCAATTCTCCAGCCCCCTTAATTTCATTTGTTAAATCTAGTTCTCTNAATGTATAATCCGCAACATGGTTGATTAAAGCGATCGGATTACCCACTTTACGTANTCTNGGAGAAAATAGAACAATAACCTTCAACCAATTTCTCATACGCTTTACTTGTTTAGAGAATACTTTAGAGTTGGCTTGCTTTACAAATTTAATGATGACTTGTTCTCCTGTTTTCAACTTAGCTCGATGTACTTGACCAACTGAAGCCGCTGCAAGAGGTTCTTGTTCAATTGATTCAAAATGATCTGTGAAATTTTCTATCGCCTTCAATTTTAGAGTTTCATCTAAAGATTCTGAAGGAATCGAAGCTGCATGCTGGTAAAGTTGTTGGAGTTGCTGACATTTTTCTTCACCTAGTAAATCCGGNCTTAAGGCGAATATTTGGGCTAGCTTTACAGCGATTAATCCTTGGTTTTGAATCCAATCCAAATCTGCGGGTTTCTTCCTAGTAATCTGTCGCATGAAACGAAGAAACGTAAAAAGGCGCATACACTCAAGTTATGCACTTGGTTTATCAATTGATGTTTTTCTTAATCATCGCCTTCTTCGACATCATCGACGAAAATCAGAGTGTATCTCCAAGAGCTTTTATCATCTTCATCCGGTTCTTTACGAACCAATACATTACTATCTTCAGGATATCTTGAGAGCAGTGCTCCTTCGATTATTCCATCATCTAATTCCCATAGAGGTAGAACTTCTGGCTTGTCATTTGGAGGGTGTGTCAAATTTACCTTGATATGGAAGAAAGGAGAAGTTCCATACTCTAATTCACCAAGTCCTGCATATTCCCACCAATCCATTAATTCGCTTAAGAATTCAACATGGCCCTCAAAATTTCTTAAACTAAATGCTAATTCTTCACCAATTCTTTGACCGACTTGCCTAAGCATAGTTTTGATATCAATTCCAAGTTGATGTAGACTGAACACACTACCATCTTGCATAGCCGACCTCGCTTGATTTATTCCTTTACTAGATGCTAAGAATGATTCTGGATTGAATGGAGTATCTTCGTCTGGTAACTCTCCACTAAAGCCTAATGCTTCTCTAAATTGGTCTAAAAAGGAACCTTCTCCAACCGTTAATCGCAAAGGATCAACAATTCTCTCTTCTGTAAATCTCTTCTTAGCACTTTCAATATCTACTGCTCTATTCCATATCGCCATCATAAATTCATGGTGGGAATTAGAGAAAACTTCTGATGAGACTACTAATGCAGCATCTTCTCTACCTCTTCCTACAGGATTTGATTCTACGAATAAAAATTGGACTACATTGCTGAAGTCCTGTAATACACCAAGAGAATTAATCTCGTCAGAATGTCTTACTTCAATAGATTCATCCAACTGGTCAAAGAATCTCAGTGTCCTTCTGTCCAATTGTGATAATACTTTGACAACAACTCCCCTTTTAGCTGCTGAATTAACTTCTTCAATAGCAGGTGAACGACATAGATGTAGAATACCGAATTTACCTAAAAATAGTATCAATTGTTCTTCTGCTTCATTGGAAAGTTCACCTATTCTCTTTTGGATATATTCTCGACCTTTCAAGACAGCAAACTTTGCATCACTCTCGCCACCAGATTCTCCGGTTTCAAGAGCATCTTCTTTTGCCCCTGACATTATACTTTCAAATGCCTTGGTGGTTCTATCGATTCTGGACTTCTGGTCTTTAATCAAACGCTTGAAAAGAACAGGTAGTGAGGAACAAGAAAACTTCATCGGCCTATCCGCAGTAACATTGACTAGACCAATTTGAGTTAATCGTGATAGAGAATTATACGCATCTAATCTATTTGTTCCAAGTTTCTTTGCTAAATCGCTCGCTTTCAGTTCTTTTGAAGAAGATAAAATTACTAGAGATTTTGCTTCTCTATCGCTTAAACCTGCCTCTTCAAACAGTTCATTCCAATCCATTTCACTTTCCTCCAGAGGATAATCGGCTAAGTGTATCTAAGATTTTAGCAACGTGCCTTCTTGGCCTAAATAACCAATCATAGCAATAGTGAATCTTTCTATCGGGGTCGATTAAAAATGAAGATTTACCAGGGAATCTTCCAAGAAATAACGGGACACCGTAAGCATCTGAAACCTCTCTTTCAGGGTCACTAAGTAAAGGGAAGGGAAGGCCGAGTTCTTCTTTGAACCTTCTATGGTCTTCAACCGAATCTTCACTGATTCCAATAATTTCTACAGGAGGTGTTAATGATTGAAATAATTCATACTGTTCTTTGAAATTTAAGCATCCCCTTTTACAGGTTGGAGAACCATCTTTAGCGTAAAAGAATAGTACTTTCCAAATTCCATCATAATCTGATAATTTAACAACTTCTCCGGCGCTTGAAGATAGTGAAAAGTCAGGTGCTTTTTGTCCTAGAAGTTGTTTCGACATGAATACTCCTCCTGTTCACTGTTAGTAGTCTTATTCATTGAAAACAAATGGAAGAATATGCCCCATTCTCTTTGCTTTGGTGGCTAAATAGTTTTGATTTAGCACCCCTCTACCCTCAATGTGTTCAATACGACTAACCACCATAATGCCATTTTCTCTCAAGCCATTAATTTTTAGTGGGTTGTTGGTCATTAGATTGACTTTGTTTACTCCGACTTTATGAAGCATCTCTGCACAAAAAGAGTACTCTCTGGCATCTGCTGGATGATTGAGTGCAGTATTGGCATCAAGTGTATCATAACCTCTGTCTTGTAGCGCATAGGCTTTGATTTTCTCTTTCAGTCCAATTCCTCTGCCTTCTTGCCTCATGTAAAGGATAGCTCCACAACCGTCTTCCTGTATTTTTTGCATTGCAAGTTTTAATTGCGGTCCACAATCACACTTCAATGAAGTAAATGCATCACCTGTCAAACACTCAGAGTGGATCCTAACTAGAGGCACTCTGTCTGTATCATCTAAGCCCACAGAAAACACTGCATGCTCAAATCCTTTCTCATCTACCATAACTCTTACACGGAAATTTCCGAATTCTGTTGGTAGGTACGCGTCTGCTTCAATTTTCATTGGGTCAATGGTTCTGCTCTCCATGCCAAGAGAAATTTAGGTTAGGTTATAATGAGGTGTTTTATTCCTACATGAACTAAAACACCGCTTTATAGGTGCAATCCGTTGCTCCGTGTGTATGAAAGGGCTGTCTTGTGATTTAGGTGTCGCAGCAGTAGTCTCTTTAGAAAATAAAATATTGCTTGTAAAAGAGGGCATGGGCCAATTCAAAGGCAAGTGGGGATTACCCAAAGGATTTGTCGACCAAGGCGAATTGCCAAGAGATGCCGCTCTAAGGGAATTAAAAGAAGAATGTGGACTTGATGGTGAAGTTATTGGCCTTAATTCCCTTCGGGAGAAAATAACCAATGGACAACCAGCTATTTTCATAGTTTATGACATCAAAATCTATCCAGGGCAAACTGCGAAACCATGCTCTGAAATTGCTCAAGTAGAATTTGTCGATAAAGGTAAATTGGATGATTTAGATTGGATAAGTCAAACTATGAAGTCCATTGCATCATTATCAAAACCTGAAACTAAATCTTCAATTATTGATTACTCGTCTGTCCAAGGACATCCTTACCTACTTCACTTACACAATGGAGGTGTTTCTGTTGAATAGTGGATTGGGAGATAGAATTAGAGTTCTCAACGACAAAGAGGTAAACCTAGACGGTGAATACATTCTATACTGGATGATCTCAAATCGCAGATTCAATTATAATGCTTCTCTAGAATATGCTGCCAACTTAGCAAAACGATATGAAAAACCATTACTAGTGGTCGAAGAGATTTCTACAAGTCATAGATTCGCCAATGACCGAATTACCTCTTTTGTAATACAGGGAATGGTAGAAAATATCAGTTTATTCAAGCAACACAATATCAGATTTATTCCATGGGTAGAAACACCACTTAGTGGTCCAATGGGCTTGATAAAGACTCTTTGTAAGAGGTCAGTACTAGTAGTTACAGATGAGTTTCCAACTTACTATCCATTGATTGCAATAAATGCTGCAAGTAAATCGCTGGACAGAAAAATTATTGCTGTAGACTCAAATGGTGTTTTCCCTATGTCTTGGGCTGATAGTGCCTACACCACAGCTCATAGTTTCAGAAGGTTCATACATGCTAACTTCTCTCGATGTAGAGATACTTGGCCGCAAAAGATTCCTACAGATAAAAATCATGATTATTGGATTGATGACGAACACTTTAGTTCGATAATCGAAGATTGTTCGGTTAAAATTCCGCCATTTGAATGGCTTTGGAGATGCTCTGAAGGTGGTTCAACTGGGAAAATCGCCCTATCTTCGATTGATATCGACCATGATGTCGAACCAGTAAGACATATCCGTGGTGGAAGAAATATGGCTGCTAAGAAATTATCTGTTTTCCTTAAAGATAGACTCGAAAGGTATCACATCGATAGAAATAATTTCGAAAAGCCATCGGTCACCGGCCTATCTCCTTGGCTTCACTTTGGACACATATCCTCTGTTGAAATTGTAGAACACATATTAGATAGTCACGAATGGGACCCTGAACAAATAACAATGTCTAGAAAAGGGGCAAGAGAAGGGTGGTGGGGTCTTTCTGCTGGCGTAGAATCTTTCCTTGACCAAATTATAACTTGGAGAGAATTAGGATTTAACAATGCATACCATAATTCCAATCATGATAAATTTGAATCGATCCCAGAATGGGCAAAAATTACTCTTTCAGAACACTCTGATGATGAGAGAATGTTTTACACATTTGAACAGATTGAGAATGCTGAAACCCACGATGAAGTTTGGAATGCTGCCCAACAGGAATTACTTCAAACCGGAATAATTCATAATTATCTTCGAATGCTTTGGGGTAAAAGAATTCTCGAATGGGCTGAAACACCTAAACAGGCTGCTGATTGGATGATAGAACTCAATGATAAATACGCCCTAGATGGTAGAGACCCGAATTCCTATACCGGTATTTTTTGGGTTCTAGGTCGTCATGATAGAGCCTGGGGTCCAGAACGTGAAATTTTTGGAAAAATACGTTACATGTCTTCTGAAAATACCAAAAGAAAACTCAAATTGAAGCCTTATCTTCAGCAATTTAGGAGTCGATAAAATGAGTATCAACTATGAACACAAAACACACGTCAATTCCGATATCGAAGAAACATTCGCTTGGCATGAGCGTAAAGGCTCTTTTCGTAGATTGATGCCTCCATGGGAAGTTGCCGAAGAGGTACGTGCCGATGATACACTTGAAGATGGTGCACAAAGAATTTTCAAATTCCCAATGGGCCCTGTTAAAATGAAATGGATCGCCAGACATTCTGCTTACAATCCTCCTCACTCATTTGAAGATGATATGCTTAAAGGTCCTTTCAAATCATGGCATCATAAACATGAATTCCAACAAAAAGAAGATGGTTCATCGGTGGTTTTCGACCAAGTAAACTACAGGCTTCCTATGGGGCCACTCGGCAAATTAGTCGCTGGAAGAATGGTTAGAAAGCGTATTGAAAGAATGTTTTACGCTCGGCAAATCAGACTAGAACGTGACCTTAAGCGCCATTCTGAGTTTGCTCATTTGGCAAGAAAGAAAATCCTAATCGCTGGCTCTTCTGGTTTGATTGGAAGACAATTAGTTGCATTCTTAGATACTGGTGGACATGAAATATGGCGCTTGGTTAGAAGAGAACCAAAGAAAGGTGAAAACGAATTAAGATGGACACCAAGCAAGGGTGAAATAAACTCAGAAGAATTAGAAGGTTTTGATGTCATTATCCACTTAGGCGGGGCCGGAATCGGTGATAAACGCTGGTCAAAGAAAAGAATGAAATTAATCGAAGATAGTCGTGTTAACAGTACAAATTTACTTGCTAAAACAATTACTGATCTGAAAAACAAGCCAGAGTTATTCATGGTTGCTAGTGCGATGGGATGGTATGGAGACAGAGGCGATGAAAATTTGACTGAAAACTCCAGCCCTGGTCAAGGATTCTTACCTCAAATATGTGAAAATTGGGAAAATGCTGTCAAACCAGTAACAGAATCGGGAATTAGAACTATCAATTTGAGGACTGGAATAGTCTTGGACGCAACCGGTGGAGCATTACAAAAAATGCTATTACCGGCAAAATTAGGTGCTGGAGGGCCAATTGGTAGAGGAAGGCAATGGTACTCATGGATATCTATGGATGACCAAATATATTCTATGCACCACTTGATGATGAAACAAGAATGTGCAGGGGTTTACAATATATCTTCTCCAAACCCAGTAAGACAAAAGAAATTCGCAAAATATCTTGGTAAAGTCCTAAGAAGACCTGCTTTTATTCCAACCCCGCCACTAGCTATACGCTTCCTATTTGGTAAGATGGGAGTGGCATTGACAACTGAAAGTACCAAAGTAATACCTGAAAGATTGATTGATTGTGGATATGTTTTTGAGCACCCAAAACTAGAACCAGCACTAAGAGATAGTCTTGGATTGTGGAACTGATTGGTAATCAATTATCCTAACTAAAGATTACCAGAAAATAAGTTGATTCTTGGCTTTCTAATCATGCCTAGAGCAAACTGTAACTTTCGGTATAATCCCATTTTGAGTCTACGAGATAGTACATCTCCATTTCTTCTCATCGCTTCCTCAAGAATAGCGTCATATGCTGCACACATCAATGATGGAGAATACCTTGAGTCTTTATCGAGTAGTGAAAGTAATCCAATGGCATTCTTTCTGTGAGCTAGCACATGGTCTAGGTAATGACGCATGAACTCTTGCCAACCTTCGGTTTGAGGTAATTTTCCATCATACAGATCTTTCTTAGTAATACCAAATTTGGCCATCTCTTCTAGAGGGAGATATACTCGGCCTCTATCCAAGTCTTCTTGGATATCTCGTAATACATTGACCATCTGCAGATATTTACCCATCTCAACAGCATGTCTTCTAGCATTAGGGTCATCGTACCCGTAAATCTCTACAAGACATAGGCCGACTGTCGAGGCTGCTCTGTAACAATATTGTCGCAAATCTTCAAAATTATGATAGTTAATTTTGTACAAGTCATCTTCCATACCAGAGATGAGGTCTCTAAGGTGTGCGATATCTATTGCAAACCTCTTGATAGAATCTGCAAGAGCAAGGAATACCGGCTCCTCGACATGTTCGCCTCTTTCGATTTTATCTAAGTTCATTCTAAACCATAACAGTGCTTTGACCCTGTTGGTATGGCCTGGTTCTTTATTTGCAGGCTCTGTATCATGACTCAATGAAAGTTCTTCTATCCTTTTTTCTGCTTCTTCATTTAGAAAAGTAAGATCGATGTTGGGCAACCAGTCTCCATCTACAATATCATCAACTCTGCGGCAAAATGCATAAAGAGCATTCACAGCCTTTCTCTTGACAGAAGGAAGATGGCGGAAGGAACGGTAGAAAGAACTTGAAGCATTTTTAGAAATAGTCTCGCATTCAAGATAGGCACTTTCTAGCTTTTGAGCAATAGTATGCGTTTTTTCTTCATTTAGAAGGAAAATTGATACCATTACTGTTCACCACTGTTGAGAATTGTGTCCGACAACAAATATAGCATTTTTTTTTGATATTTGAACTCTAGTATTAAATCTGTTAATTTCATTGTTGAAAATCCCATCAAGCAAGTTCTGACCAATTAACTTCAGCCTCAACCATTTCAACTTCTTCAACGTCCATCTGAGCAAGTTGTAACTTTCCAGACAATTCATCATTGACTGCGTGCCAGTAAGAATATGCTTCAATTACCCATATTCCTGACTCTCTTGTTCCATTTCCTGAACCTTTAACTCCACCAAATGGTAAGTGAGCCTCAGCACCAGTAGTACTGTTGTTAATCCCTGTCATTCCAGCCTTGATTCCTGTCTTGTAACGATATGCTTCAAGTCGGTCATTGGTGTAAATAGCACTTGACAACCCGTATGGACTTGCATTTGCAAGATGAAGTGCATGGTCAAAATCATCAGCCTTACAAATAGTGATAGCAGGGCCAAAGACTTCTTCATGGAAACAGTCCATATCTTCGGTAACATCGACGAAGACGTGAGGCCACATGTATACCCCTTCTTCAGCATCGCCAAGGAAGTTAGAAGGTTTGTTTTGGTTGGTAATTCTACCTTCTCCCCAAATCTGTTTTGCTCCAGATGATTTACACATCTCTACTCCAACGAGGAAATCCTTAGCATACTTTTCAGATAGCATAGGCCCGTATAGAACACCATCATTGTGTAATGAATCACCGATTCTTGTCGATTCTACCTTTGCCATGAATTTCTCCATGAATTCATCATAAATGTCTTTGTGCAGAATCAAATTACCAAGAGATGTGCACCTTTGGCCAGCTGTTCCAAATCCGCCCCAATAAGCGCCTTCAACAGCATTATTGATATCGGCAGATGGCATTACAACCAAAGGATTCTTACCCCCTAATTCCAAAGAACAGGAGACTAGATTACGTCCACAGACTTCTCCAATCATCTTACCCACTTCTGTAGAACCGGTAAAGGAAATCTTGTTGACTCTTCCTTCATCAACAGCGTCTACTAAATGTTGACCTGCGCCGCTTCCTTTTCCATGAACAAGATTGACTACACCGTCTGGTAGACCTGCTTCATGCATGATTCTAGCAAGAGCAAAAGAAAGAAGAGGTGCGTCTTGTGGACTCTTCCAAACACAGGTATTTCCACACATTAAAGCCGGTATCATTTTCCAAAATGGTACCGCTGCAGGGAAGTTACAAGCATTGATTATTCCACATACACCTAGAGGTCTTCGGTAAGTGAACAGTTCTTTATCAGGTAATTCTGAGTTAACTGTTTGACCGTAGAGTCTTCTTCCTTCTGATTGGAAGAAAAGACAGGTATCTATCGCTTCTTGAACTGACCCTGCAGATTCCTTCAAAGTTTTTCCAATCTCTCTGGTCTCCAAAGCAACAATTGCATCCTTGTGATCCATTAGAAGTCTGCCCATGTTACCAATGATTTGGCCTCTGGTTGGAGCTGGTGTAGCAGCCCATGCCGGGAAAGCTGCATGTGCAGCATCTAAAGCAGAATTAATATCATCCTTTGTTGAAAGTGGAAAGTTCCCGAGTTTATCGGAAAGAATCGCTGGATTGATAGAGTCAAAACTTCCACCATCACTGGCTTTAGTCAATTGTCCATTGATAATATTGTATCCATTCACACAGGGCTTACCATGTGGATTATCGTTTTGCATAAATTCGAGGCCGGCTTCTAGTACATGAACCATGTTCGGGCCAATCAAATTCATCTCTTGAAGGTGATGGTTGAAAGAAAAAACTCAATTTCAAATTTTGGTAGGGTTTAATACGGGTCGAATTTAACAAGTTATTAGGCAGAATGTCCGACTGTATTATTTAGAATCAATCGGCCAACCCAAAAAGAGAGTGAGTTCATGAGTGATGAAGAAGAGGCTATTTCCCTTACCGTAGAAAAATCAATTCCCTCCGATGTAGGACATGGGAGAGCACGAATTTCGGGTGATTGCGGACTGGATTTGAAACCTGGTAATATTGTTATGATCAAAGGTGAAAAGCGTTCAACCGCTGCCATTTATTGGCGAAGTCGTCCAGAAGATAATAAAATGGCAATTATTAGAATTGATGGAATTATTCGAAAGAATGCTGGAGTTAGTCTTAGAGATAAGGTCATCGTCAGTAAAGTCGAGGCAAAAGAATGTACTAAATTAGTAATATCTCCTGTAATGGCGAATAAACAGAAAGTAAAATTCGGCCCTGGAATTGAAGGGTTTGCTCGAAGAGGATTATCTAATAGACCAGTTGTCCAAGGAGATAGAATATTTATTCCTGGTATGACTCTATTTGCCGAAGCACTGCCTTTTGCAGTTATTCAAACAGTTCCTAAAGGCGTAGTTAAGGTGACAAAAGATACTGATATTGTCATTAAAGATGAAGCGATCGATGATGAAGATGTAGGTCAATCAGAAGGTATTACCTACGAAGACGTTGGAGGTATTGGCCAACAATTACAAAAAGTTAGAGAGATGATTGAACTTCCTCTAAAACACCCTGAATTATTCCGCCGGTTAGGTATAGACCCTCCAAAGGGTGTTTTGCTTCACGGGCCTCCAGGTACTGGTAAGACTATGATTGCAAAGGCTGTTGCCACTGAAACAAATGCTCACTTCAAGAGTATTAATGGTCCTGAAATCATCAGTAAGTACTATGGTGAATCTGAAAAACAATTAAGAGAGATTTTTGATGAAGCCAGTGAAAATGCCCCAGCAATTATATTCGTCGATGAAATTGATTCTATCTGTCCCAAGAGAGAGGATGTTAGTGGTGAAGTCGAGAGACGTGTTGTCGCACAAATGCTAACCCTGATGGATGGAATGCAAGGTAGAGATAATGTCGTAGTAATCGGCGCAACCAATAGAAGAGATGCACTAGATCCTGCTCTTAGAAGACCGGGTCGTTTCGATAGAGAAATCGAGATTGGAGTACCTGACCGTGATGGAAGAAGTGAAATCATGGATGTACATACCCGTCAAATGCCAATCTCAGATGATTTTGAAATCACTTGGATTCTAGATAATACCTATGGTTTCGTAGGTGCTGACTTAGCCGCTTTGGTAAGAGAAGCTGCAATGAAAGCTCTACGCAGATACCTTCCCGAAATTAATCTAGAAGAAGATACAATACCACCTGAAGTTTTGGAGAAGATGGAAGTTTGTATGGATGACTTCAAGCATGCTATCAAAGATATCGAACCTTCCGCTCTTCGTGAGATTTACGTAGAAGTACCTGAAGTCACTTGGGATGAGGTTGGTGGATTAGAGGATGTCAAAGACAGATTGAAAGAATCTGTTGAATGGCCACTTACCAAACCAGAACTATTCAATCACTTTGGAATTAAGCCACCTCGAGGAATTGTCCTATTTGGTGCACCTGGTACAGGTAAAACACTGCTCGCTAAAGCGATTGCAAATGAAGCACAGGCCAACTTTATCAGTATCAAAGGTCCTGAGATGATTTCGAAATGGGTCGGTGAATCAGAACGAGCTGTTAGAGAGATTTTCAAGAAAGCCAAACAGTCATCTCCTTCTATTATCTTCCTAGATGAATTTGAATCCATAGCAAGTATGCGTTCTTCTTCTTCTTCTGAAGGCAGCGATGTTTCTAATCGTGTGGTAAATCAATTGCTAGCCAGTATGGACGGTGTCGAATCGCTCGATGGAGTAATTGTAGTAGCTGCAACCAACCGACCAGAGATGATTGACCCAGCACTACTTAGAAGCGGAAGATTCGAGAGAGTACTACACGTACCTCCACCCGACCTTGGAGCAAGAGAGGCTATTTTCAAGATTCACTGCCAAGATATGCCACTATCTAAGTTCTCAATGAAGGATATTTTGAGTGGACTTGATGGATTTACAGGCGCTGATATTGAGGCTGTTTGTAGAGAAGCAGCTCTTATCTGTATGAGGGCGAACAAGAAGAAAATTACCAAGACTCACTTTGAAGAAGCGATAAGTAGGGTTAGACCTACAGTAACTCCTGATATGCTTGAATACTATCAAAAGATGGAAACAAGGCTAACTTCTGGAATGTCTAATATCAAGCGTTCCCGAGACTTTGGTCATGGCATGGAAACAATGTGATTCGAGGGTTTTCAAGCGACGCATTCAAGGAGTGAATTAATCTTCCAGCGTTTAGTAGAGAGTGAATGTTATGGCGATTTTTGCTCGAGAACTAATTGGAAAAGATGTTGTTGATTCCCACAATGAAACACTTGGCAAGATGACAGACATCGTTTTTGATGTTCAATCTGGATCAATAACCACAATTATCGTCACTCTAGAAGGGGATTTGAATCCTAATATGCTACCTTGGGATGGAGAAGACGGAAAGGTCATGATTCCTGTTGATGATGTTTCCAGATTTTCTAAAAAAATCCATTTGAACAAGTAATTTTGTCAAATAATCACTGAGCATTTTTCTCTCAGCAAAAGACAACATTCTAAACCAAGTGCTGCGCGTGTATTGTCGGAATTATGTTCCAGTAGGTGGCAAAATGTCGGATTGGCGGTCTTTTAATTATCGTAGATTCGGCCTACAGGCTGCTTTTTGGGCGGTTATGGGCGTTCTTTTACTGATGATTTTAAGCAATTTCGTCAATCTATCCAATACAAATCAGTTATCNGCTTATGATGATGACTGGAATGATATGTCTGCATTCCGTCAAGATATCAAGGANATGGGTATAGAAACTCGTTCTTTAGTTAGTAGCCCATTGCTTCTAGCAGATATCGAAGACCCTAGAAATACAACATATATTGTTGCAGGAGTTGAAAGAGACACCCTATCTCTACCTCAATTTGATGAGGATGGTTTTATCACAATAGCCTCTGAAGATGGATACTCTCCATCTGAAATTAATGCTATAGTCGAATTTGTAGAAAATGGTGGAACTGCTCTAATCCTAGAAGACTATGGTTTTGCAGGAACTATTGCAGAAGCATTTGGAGTTCGCTATAGTGGATATCAATTATTTGATACAACGTATGAGCCTAGTTTGAATTTTAATTATGTTTGGATGTGTGTGCAATCCACTCCTTGTAGTATGAATGGAAGCGTCATAGACGTAGATACTCTGTCAACTCATGACCGCTGGGCAGATGTCAACTCACCTCTAAGTGCTCACCCATGTGCATTGATCAATGGTCAAGCAATGACTCTTGAAGAATCAGGAGTTTGTGCCCATCATTGGAAAGATGGTGAAATAGCATATAATGGAACATACAGAGTTCTTCTCAACAACATTACTTCACTTGAGATAATTCCTGGAAATAATAATCCCCTATCCGAAATATCTATTCGNGCAGTGACTAGTAATGAAGCGAGCATAGACGTTAATGGTGATGGAGAACTATGGGTAAGTAGTGAACAAACTGATGAAAGCCCTGACCTTTATGGGAAATTCAATCTAAGTATAGAAGCATGTGCAAAGGTAACATGTAATCCTGACGAAGGTGGAAGAGTTATCTTTGTTGCAGATGGTTCACCATTAATCAACGCTATATACGACTATCAAGGGTTTGCAGATGGCGAATATGGAAAAACCGACACTCTGATACCGGAAAATGATAATCGTAAGTGGGCGTTGGACTTAATCTCTGAAGCACTGATGTCAAGCATTGATGAAGAGAATGCTCAACCTTCAGAAAATGCGATGGTTATTTTTGATGAATCCAGACACCCACAAAATGCTATTGTCGCTGATTCTTACAATACAATTTACTTCATGCTGGTTTACTTNACNGGTGAAGGACTTGCTATGCTNGTANTATTCCTNATTCTGTTCATCGCATTTGAAGCAGTACTAATCAAGAAGAAAGACCCTGACCAATGGCGTCACGTATTCTCGATAATTTACTATGGCTTTGGCGATGCAAATCGATACCCGTATTATTCAAAAACTGAGAAAATACGACAAGTATTCTTATCCAAAGTACGTAATCAAAATGGTTTGACTAGAGAGGAATTCCATGCTATGCCTGCAAAAGAACTGGTTGGACTAATCAATGACCCTGTTCTTGCAAAATTTGCTATTGAACCTAGTAAGTATTCATTGGAACAAACCGTTTCTGTAGTTAAACGAGTAAAAGCGTGGGGACGTAAGTAGGTGATATAATGTGGACTCGTAAGGCTGCTTTTACTTTCACTGGAGGCGTTGCCCTCATCTTGATTGGAATGATGATTTCCAATAATCAAATGATGATTCTTGGTCTTTGTTTGATCGCTTTCATCGTAGTCAATTCATGGATTTCAGGCCACGGTGACGTTGAAGTTCAACGTACTCTCTCTGCTGATAATCTATACAAAGGCGACGACTTATACGTAGAATTGGTTATCACAAANCGTTCAAANCGCAAGACACAACTCCTAGAAGTATACGATAATATTCCTCACGAAATGAAACTAAGAAGTGGACTTAATCATATGAGATTAAATCTAAGTCCTGGAGAAAGTGCAAGGATTAGATATGTACTTCGTTGCCCNCTAAGAGGNCATTATTCCATTGGNCCTGTCTCATTACGCTCAAGAAATACATTCAANCTNGGTGTTGAAGAAATGTTTGTTGACCACCACAGNGATATTGTCATCTTCCCTCAAATCAAAGANATNGAAGATGCNTTTTTACGNTCCCGCACTCCNAAAATGTATACTGGTGCTACAACACTNCGAACACCTGGNCAAGGTTCTGAATTTTATTCNCTTAGAGAATATGTACCNGGNGACCCTTTCAAAAATATCAATTGGAAGGCTTNTGCTCGAACTGGAGAACTGATGGTAAACGAGAAATGTCGTGATGCTGTTACTGACCTATACTTGATTCTTGACAGTAGAGATATTTCAAGAATTGGCACTGTTCTAAAGAATCCATTAGAGATGGGAACTGTATCTGCTGCAAGTCTTGCAGCCTTTTTCCTAAAGAGAAGAGATTCCGTATCCTTGGCAATATATGATGAAAAATTAGCATACTTGCCACCTGATACTGGAGATAAGCAGTATTTCAAAATCCTAAGTGCCCTTTCAGGAGTTTCTGCTGGAGGAGAAATGCCATTACAGGCTGTTACAAATTCTTTGAGTGGACGATTTAGTAGAGGAAGTCCAGTATTCATTATTTCATCTTGTGAAGGAGATGGAACCATTCCAGCAGCGGTTAGAGACTTGGTTGGAAGAGGTCATGAAGTGACTGTTCTATCCCCTTCAAGTATAGACTTTGAAAGATTGGTAAGTAGGATTCCAAGAATGTCATATGAAGTTTTGAAATTAGAACGTCAAAACCGATTGACTTCACTAGCAGGTTCAGGTGCTCAAGTTATTGATTGGATGCCAGACATGGACCTTTCACAAGCTCTNATGCAGGTAAGGGGGTACTAAGATGGCAGGTGAAGTAGAACTCCAAAGTGATGTCACTATTTCAGGCAATGCTAAAGCAAGGACATTGCACCTAAAGACCCTGAGAAAGCAATGGCAAATTATTGCTTTACAAGTTGTTGCCACTGTTGCTTTAGTCGGTATGTACTTGGAAGTAGTATCAACATATGTGGTAGGTTCTATCGACCATACAATTCTCTTTGATTCAATAGAATTGCTAATAGGTGACCAACTACCACTTAACGACTGGTTCACAGGTGAAGGAAGAACCGGTTTATCGCGATTCTTTGTTCCACTAGTTATTGGATTAATTGTTGGNGGAGTAATGGCNTTAATTGCATTCCAAACACCTAAAGTTCAACAGAGAATTAAGTTAGGTTTCATCATAACCTTGATCACAATGCTTGTTGGTAGACTGATATTCTCATGGATTACTGGAATGTTATTCTCCTTTGANTTAAGATTGCCAGATGATGGAGAATTAAAAACATTAGAATGGCCTTTATTGATGATAATGTCTTTACTTATCATGTTCGTTTATCTCCTACCAGTAATCATGGGCTCTAGAGGTATTTGGGGACTTTCTCGACGTTCTATCGCTTGGGCTATTGGCTTTACTTTGCTCTTTTTAGGAATTCACGCTATCTTGACTTTCCCATTAATCAAGGCTCAACTAGGTGAGTATGGTGGCGCTCTTGCAACATTAGAATCGCAAGTTTCAGCACCAACTATAGGATTATTTGGATTAAAATTAGTAACCAATGAACAACTTGATTTAATTCTAATCGCTGTACTAATTCTTGTTTTCCAAGAATCTGCTTTTGGAGTAATTAGATACTTAGAATACGCCTTTAGATTGCCTGAGTCATGTAAGAGAGACCATGAATATGTTCAACAGATGGACAATATGCTCAATACTCACTTAAAACATACTTTCGGATTCTTAGGACTGACTGGCATTGCCACTATGGTCGCCTTAGGATTCCACAGTGTATTACTTGGCTTAGTTAGTGATTCTACAGGGAGCCAATGGGCAGGACAAGTTTCTGAATCGATTGAATTATCACTTACTTATGGACTGGTAATTTCAGCAGTAATGTTCCTTTCAATAATGGCATTATTCAGATTCTTGATACCTTGGCAAAGAATCTGGGGCCTAATCTATAATTTGAGAAACCAAAGTGATGTTGCTATTACTACGGAAAAAGAATTTATTGAAATTTAATTCAAGTATCATTGTGTACTTTTTGGATTGTTCGACCGATCATTTCTGTAGTGAAGAGTATCACAAATGGATAAATAATGAAGGTAACCAATGATGAAAGTAATTTATTATCAAATTGTCCAAATACGTCACTAAAGGTGAGAATGAATAGAACCAAACCTACCAACAATATCACTTTTTCAACAATCATTGGATATTTCTTACCACTGTTCTCTTCGCGACCAAGAATCGTTGTTGATACTTCTCCAGACAAGTTAACACCTACATGTCTAAGTCAGATAATTTCGATTCTAAGTCACGCAGTGCAGAATCAACTTCAACATCACCCGGTTCATTGCGATGATTCCAAGATGCATCGATTTTAGCCAATTCCGCTTCTAAATCTGCTCTTTCATCATCATCACTTTGAATAGATTCTTGTTGAATAACAGGCTCATCATGTTCGATTTCTGGTATATTATCTATCGGCGCTTCTAAAGTTTGCCAACCATCTTGGTCAAACTCTAATTCTTCATCCATCGACTCTGAAATCATAGCATCTCCTGAAAGATTAGATTCCATGTGTTGGACCATTTCATCATCGATAGGAGTCTTTTGTGCTGGGTCAACTACCTCTCTCTCATACGGTAATAGGCCATCTCTTTGGAAATCCCAAAGAAGACCTTGTGGAGTTCCACTCGCTAATCCAGAAGCATCCAGTTGAGTGATTAATTCTTCTAATACTCTTGCTGTTTCTTCTAAAGAAATAGCCTCTCCAGCATCTCTTTGGTCGGCTTCAAGATAGATATCGTCCAGAGCAATTTGAATCAACTTTCTCGTTGCTTGAGCGATATGCGGTAAGGATTCTGGCCTATTACAATTGGACATAAGAGTCTCTACTTCATGAGGAGGAGCACCTAATCTAACCAATTGTTCTAAGACGTTTCTCAATCGACGAAGCATTGTTATCGAGCGTTCATAGTCTTCCAATAGTCTTTCTAAGTCTATTACTAGATTTCCAACTGTCTCGCCTAGTTGATGTTCTAGTCTCTGTTGAACTGACCAACGGGACAAGCCTCTAACAGCTCCTGCTGTTTGTGGTACTTGCCTCTCTAATAATTCCATAACTTCACTGGATAAGAGATGTCTTGGAGTTGCTGCGACATGGTCTACTGTAGTTTGAATAACTTGTAATGCACGTTCGACTGCACGATCTAGTAATGTGACAGAATAACCTAGACTACGTGAGCGCTCTAGTCTCTCGAGCACTGGTGCTAATCCATCAAATGTGGAAGCATCGTCAAGTAAGGCTTGAGCCAATGGCTCTTCTGCTAGTCTTGCTCGGATTCTTTCTGCTTCTTGAATATCTGCTAATGCTTCTTCATGGGCTTGTGAAAGTTGTTCAGCTTTATCGACAAGGGCTGCTAACTCCGCCTCTGAATGTCCTCTCTTAGCTCCTAAGTCTCCAAGTTCCCTTAGTAGGGCTCGCCTTTCTTGCATTAGTTCTCGAAGTTCAGCCTGAACCTGAGCATGTCTTGCCTCATCTGTACTTAGACGAACTCTTTCATCTTCAGCTCTTCTTCTTGCTACTTTAGATTCAGAATCTAGAATTTCTAATTCTGCACGACTTGTCTTGATTTTTTCCTCTTCTTGCATTGCTTCAGACTGCGCCCTAGCATAACGTTCCCTTGTGACAGAAACCTGTTCTTGAAGAACTCTAAGTCTTCTATCATCATCCTCTAGTTGTTGCCTAACGGTGGATAAATTTTCACTATAAGAATTCAGTTCAGCATTTAATTCTGCTTCTTTGAGGGACATCTCTTCAATGGATTGGCGTAACTGTTCACTTGAACCTGATTCACCCAGGGCCTTTGCCAATTCTGAGGCACGCTCACTGATTTGATGTTCTAGTTCATTGACTCTTTTTACCAATCTTTCCGCTCTTTGTTCTGCCTCTTCACAGCGATTTCTTGCCTCTGCCATCTCAATTTGCATCGAGTTGATTTCTGAGTTGACATTTTCAACTTTCTCGCTCTGCATATTTCTTGTTTCTGTGGCTTCTCTAGAACGAATCTCTGCCGCCTTACGAGAAGTCTCAGATTCACTTAATTTGGAATTTAATAAGCCCTTTTCTTTATTTAATTCATCAATTCTAAGTTCTGCTGATTCCAATCTTCTTCTAAGACCTGCATCGATGCCTGGTGCAGGAGGAACTTCAACTTTTGATAGCCCTTTGCTGACTTCATCAACCGTATCCTTGAATTTGGCCTTGACTCTATGTTGACGGAATGTCTCCATTCCAATTTCAAACCCAATCAAATTTTCTAAGCGATTCTTAAGATTGGCCCTTCTACTCTCGGAACGTGTCCTCACAGTGACTAGCAAGTCTCGGAAATATGAGAGTGAAAAATCATGTACAGTTCCAGACTCTTTGGTGACAATAGAACCAGCCGGTAACCTGTGTAATCTAATTACCCGCTTTGCTTCAGTAAGTCCTAGAACGGCTTCTTCAAAAGATTCACATGATGGAGCATAAAGAGCGACTGGAATTCCTTTTGCTAAAACCAGCGATACCGCCTTGGAGGATTTCCCTGATTGTATATGTCCTGTCACCTCTTCTTTGATTGCATCGCCAAGCATTGAGAGAATTGCATCACTGCCACCTTTCCCTTCCCTCAAGACAAACCCATCTGGTAATGCTTGACCAAATCCTCCCGTGGTAGGCATTTCACCGTCTAAAGCAGCTGCAGCGGAGTTTACAATTCGTGTGTGGTCAGCGTTGGCTTCGGTCCAAACAGCAATTGCAATCTCTCCAGTTTGTGCAAGAAGTAAAGCGCCATCCCCAGTATGAAGCGTCCAATGCCCACTAGAGGAAAACCCTAGGCCCGAAGATAATTGTTCTCGGCTATCCAGAGTAGTCCCTACTTCTCTGGCTAATGTCTCTGCATCAGTTGGTAATTCTCCTGCTGAATCAATTAGCATTCCAGCATCAACTGCAATCGCTCCTCTAACGGTGACATTCTCGACGAGTTTGGATAATACAGAAGAAAGGTCTCTTGAAAGTAAACGCTCTACAGAGTCACCTCTTGGAAGTAATCCTTGTCTATCTGCAGGATGTTCAAATGCCTCTGGCACCACTTCAGCAACATTACCCAATCCTGTCATTGAATAACTGGTTGCCTGAAATCGGCATGCGCCTTCTGCTTCAATTTCCTGAAGTCTGTTTTTGGCTTCAAATCCGCCAAGTAATTCTGAAGGCTTCTTACTTTCAGCTAACCAACCAACGATACGCCCTGCTCGAACAATTCTATGGCCTGCTGGGGTTTTTCTTTTACCGATCCAAGTACTTATTGCGCCATGGGCAAATGGTTGAATTACACCATCTGTCACATCAATCTCTTCATCTACAGGCATTCCGTTTGGTAAATCAAACATAGTTATCACATCTGAGGGGTTGTCGCAATGATACGACGGTCGCGGTCAAGGGCATGACGCCAGCGGGCAAGTCTTCCGCCCTTTCCACTAAGAACTACAATTCGCTCAGGGCCAGCCATATCGACCATCATGCGAGATTCGCCCTCGCACCAGATTTCATACAACTGCCCTGTGCCAAGTGCTGCACAGGTTTCAAGAGCAAGTTCAACCATCTCTGACGCTGTTTCGATAGGAGGAACATTTCCTTCACTACCAACACATGCCATTAGATTGCCTCTGTTATCAATTAGCATGGCCTGGTCAACTCCCTCTATGGTCGTTAATCCTGCCAAAACACGTTGTAACATATCCGCTCAAACCAATGCTCACCGTTGTAGGCTTCAAGAAGTTTTGTGTTTCCATCCCCCTAAAGGGGGATTTACAAGGTTAAATCAAATATCCAACTGGATTTCAATTAAAACGATGCGCGGAAGGTCATAAAATGCACATTTTCCGCGCCTTCAACATATGGTGGATTGCGGATTTAGGAGTTGAAGCCTTAGTAAATCAATCTAATTTTTCAATATAAAATTTAAATTTTCAATTAGAAAATTAATCGGTGGCCTCAAACCAAAGAAACCCTCGCCTGCAAATGTTGGCATCCATGGAGATTGAAATCCCGAGTTGTGATAGTTGCGATAAACCCGCACTACTAGAACAAGCCTATTCGGGTCGTGTGCTTTGTGGGCAACACTTGGCTAAGTCAATACGCAAAAAAATCGCCAAGGAATTAAGGAAGCAACTGAAGTTGGTAAAAGGTGAACATACAACGATATTCGTAGCCATTTCTGGGGGCAAAGATTCAGCAGTTCTGCTTGAAACTTTAGTCGATATACTCGGCGTTAGGCCTGATGTAACGATAATCGCTGGAACTGTTGATGAGGGCATAGAAGGATATAGGCCTCCTTCGATAATATGTGCTGAAGAATTATGTCAGCGCCTTGGTGTTGAATTTATTACAGTCTCATACCCCGAATTAGACTTCGAAGAAATGGACACCGTCGCAGAACTGATCCCAGGGATGATAGAAACCAATCGAAATGCTTCTCGTATGCCATGCTCTTATTGTGGCGTTTTTAGAAGGCAAGGAATAAATCATTTAGCAAAGAAAGTGAATGCTGATGTTATGGCGCTTGGACACAATCTTGATGATATGGCACAAACAGTATTGATGAATATGTCAAATGGTGACATGGAAAGGACACTTAGATTGGCCCCTCATACTACAACTCCTCTAGATGGGTTGCCCCCACGAATAGTTCCTCTAAGATGGATCCCCGAACAGGAAG
>NHGH02000039.1 GCA_002172355.2 Euryarchaeota archaeon TMED132 | reverse complement strand
AGTTTACTATGGTGGATATGCTAATGCACTAGCCTACAGATTGGGTGTTGTAAACGGTGTTTCCGCGCAACAGATTCTTCAATCTGATGTGACAATCACAACTCAAACACTCGACTCAACAAGTACTGTTGTAGCTGAAGTTGGATCCGCTTTGACTGGTACAAATCCAATGGGTAAGACTGACAAAGTAATCGTAGTTACAGGAAACCAAGGTGGAGATATCTACACCGAGCACATAGTTCGTGCATCCGGTGCTGCTGGTATTGGAGATGTCAAGCCAGGTGATTTGATATCCTTCTCTAACGAAGTAGCTCAAACCCCAGGAACTGTATTTGGAGACTATACTATCGGTTCATACGCCGACATTAGACTAATTGCACCTCCGGTGACCTTTGATTCACCAAACATGGATTGTAATTGGATGATGAATACAAATTCGACATTCATGAATGCATGGGATGCTGCACAGAATTCCTTCGTATTCAAGGGTGCTGCTTTGACAGTAGCTGCAGATATGACTTTTGATGGATGTTCCATCGAACTTGAAGGTTCTAAGATGCTATTTAGATCTGGAACTGTTACAGTAATGTCCAGCTCTGTTTCTAACGCTCCAGGCTCAATATTGATGACTATCGATGGCGACACAGGAGATGCCCCAGAAATTATCGGAGAAAACGGTGCTAAGGTAGTAGACTTGTCTATCGGCTTAGGTGGTACTGTTAACATGCAGGCTGGAAGTATCCAAGACATGCTAGTTACAAATTCCAAACCAGGTCAACTTGTAGTTGAATCCGGTGGTACACTGATAATGGCAAATGGAGCAGGAATACTTGGTTCTGATTTGACTGGTATGGGTGCATTTTATCCTATAGTATATGCAGATGGAGGAAATGTACAAGTTACATCTGGACAAATTTCAGGTATAGGTAACACAGGTACCGGTCTTTCCACCATGAATGCTTTCGTAAATGCTAATGGCTTAACAGTCAGTAATGCATATGCAGGTGTTTGGGGAGAAGATTCCGCACTAACTCTTGATGGATTTACTTCCACAGGTAACGTATACGGTGTTGTAGCAGAAGGTGCAATGACTCTTCCTAAGGTTTACCGTAGTGCAACTCTACAAGGAATCAATCAATACTCTGGAATGGACGCATGTCTCTATGGATGGTGGAATGCTTGTGGACACTGGCAAACCTACTCTATTGATTTCTCCACCTATCTAGGTAGCGAGGATTACCTACAAACTGGTATGGAACTAGAATTCCAAGGTCACGTTTATGACGCATACTCTGGATGGACAACTCCATATGTTTCAATGGATAATCTAAAGATAACAATGTCTGATAATCTTGGACAAAGTTGGACTGTAGATTCTTCAAGTGACAAAGGATACTATCCATATGGTGCTGCTGATCCAACATCTGGAACTACCGCAGCCACATATGCTGGTGGAATTGGTGGAGTTCCTTCATGGGATTGCAGTTATCAAGGATTTAGCTACAGCCCGTATAATTCCTATGGAACTTATGGTTCAAGAAACTATGCAGGTCCAGGAACAATGGGTGGCTTCTTTGGTGTCGGTGCATGGGGATACCCTGCAGAATTCGGATTTAGATGGACTGCATCTGATAGTCCAAATATCGCTGCAGATCCTTTCCCAGGTTTCAATTGGGGAACAACTCACAGATATTTCGCACCTTATGCGAATTTCCCAGGAATGAATAATCTTGCTCCTGGAGGAACAGTCTGTGGCGCAGTTGCATACCCTTCAATACCAACTTTCACCCAAACTGGATCAAGTGGATTACTAAATTTCCCTGTTGTGGATATTAGTGATTCTTCATTGACCAGTGTGAAAATGGAAGTTGATATTTGGCATACATATTACGGCCCTAATGCAGGTTATTTCGACAATGCTAAAGCAGATAATGCTCAAGTAATAGCTCGTGGAAGTTCTAATCCTGCAAGTATGGGTGAATGGACTACAACTCTACCTAACAACGGAATTTCAATTATTAATTCAGATATAAATGATGCAAATTATGGAGTTTACTTGCTTGGAGATGCAGTAGCAACTTTCACAAATACTCAGATTACCAATCCATCTTCTTTTGGTGTTTACACAACTGGTGAAAACTCAGTGACTTTCGATAACCTTGATGTTACTGACAACACTGGCAGTGGGTTAAACAACTATGGATTCTATTCTGGTTCAACAAGTACTGGAGATATCACTATCAAAAACTCTGATTTCTCCGGATTGTCCACATCTCTTTACTTCAATAACGATGTTGGTACTACAGTAGAAACAACAACAGTATCTGATGGAGATACTGGATTAAGAATCGGTTCACAAAGTGATGCTGATTACAATCTGGATGGATTATCAATAACCAATATGGATGTTGGTGTTTTTGCAGAAGGAACTGGGAAACTAACCATTACGGATTGTGTTTTCGTATCCAGCACTACATACGATGTAGTCCTTGACGATTCAAGAAATGCAGAATTTATTGATGGTTCTTTCAGTGTAAAACCACTGGTAGACAGTTCAAAGGTCAGTATTTTGGGTTCAGGTACCATGGAGCGTTCAAGATCTTACTTTGCAGTGCTCGATGCAGATTCATCACCAGTTGCTAATGCAAATGTAATCTTGAGTAGTAGAGATGCGTCTGTATTCTCTGCTGGAACCACTGACTCTAATGGGTTAGCATCAGGTCTAGCATTTTCTGTATTTACCATGGACTCGGTTGGAATCAACGATTTAACAACTCTGTTTAACACCTATACTTTGACAACAGTTGCTCAAATAGGAACATACTCCTATACAGATGCAACAACAAACAGTGGTGACTTTAGATACAAGATTACTTCACCAAACTTGGCTGACGATCCATATGACTCAGGTACAGCAGTTAACTATGAATCATACAGCTTAACTGATGTAGTGGATGCACGTATCTGTTCAAACAGTAACATGCATACTGTAGTTGCTAATTGTGCAGGTACATTTGCTGATACCGATACTAGAACTTATACCTCTGGTATGGTTGAATATGGTTCCGAAGAATCTATTCAAGATATTTCAGGAACTGTNGACATGTCTAACATGGTCATTATGTCTGATACAGGAAGTTATGAGATGAAAGATGGTACAACATACAATCTTGATGGTTCAACTATCTTGATGACAGGATACATGGGACTTTACAACATTGGTCAATGGACTGTTGAACAACCATATGGTACAACGTTCAGTATGGATGGTGGAAGTGTACTTGGAATATACCCAGCATCACCTTCAGGAGCTCCTATTGGATACGCTCTTGGTGGTCTTGGTGGATTCAGTGATGCGCCTCTATCTTTTGATGTAAACGATGTTGACTTTAATGGAATTGCTACAATGTCAGCATTTGCTGGAGACTATGCTTCATCAAGTTCCTGGTCTGGATTGTCCGCTTACAATGTAGGGCAATTCGAAGTTACTGGAAGCAGTTTCTCACACTACAGAGGATTTAATTCTCTATATGCTAATGTGATTTATGATGTTGATACATGTATTAGACTTGCAGGTGGAAACGGTGGATTGATACAGAATAACGTATTTAATGACTGTACAGCAGGAATTATGTTCAAGCAATCTGATTGGCTTGTTGATGATTCTGATCCAAATACCGGCGCTACCGACGACAGATACACACAAACTCCTCACCCTGTTAATGGTTCACAACAATTCACAATCGATAACAACGAATTTAACGGTGGTACAGGAATCAATATCTGGGTCTATAACGATGCTAATGCAGATCAACTAACTATCACTAACAACGACATGAACTGTAATGCTTGTGAAGCACACATTGCTTTCTATGACGAAACATCAGTTGCTCCAATCATTACAGGAAACACAATGAGAAACGGTGACTATGCAGTAACAACAAAGGATACTCAATTAGTAACTGTAGATTCCAATACAATCTCTGACATTGAAGTCGCAGCAGTTTATGTTGACGGTGGAGATGCCGATGTTACTGGAAACACAATTACCGATTCTCAAGGTGGTATCAGAGTAGAGGGATTGACTAAGCCAACTGAACAAGTTACTTACTTGGTGGCTGGATTTAACACTGGTATGCCAGAATCAACTACAGCTCCATATAATTTCAAGAATTTCCTCTTTGGATATTCATCTGTAGAGATAACATACGTTCTTTCAGCAGGCGATGAAATGATTTTGGAATATACATGTGGACAGTGGTGTTCAGAATCAACAATTGATTATAAANCACCAAACGNTGCAGGATTCGCTACTTGGAATCCAGGTAATTCTGGAGTCAGTTCATCTCTTTCGAATAATTTATTATTCACAGATGCTGGAATATACAAGTTTTATGTGAAAGATTCTTACGGTGATGGACCAAACGGTGGACAATTAAGAGTATTCAAAGCAGCATCTGGTACATGGGCTACAGGCTCAGCTACAGGACCTACAACTGTTCAATCTTGGACACACAACACAAATCACGCTTCGAGTGCTGAAGGAACAGGTTCAAACGAAGATGGCGTTGTTATTGAAAACCTAGGATCATCACCTGCTGTATGGGCATTTAGAATGACCGATACTTATGGTGATGGAGCAAATGGTAACTCATATATTATCGAAGAAGCACCTGCAGGTACATGGAGCGGACAATCCGGTCCAGTAGGAACCTATGTCGGTGGAATTAATGATGGAATTGGTCCAGCATTTGGGTGGAACAACAATAATGGAGATTACAGCGATTGGCTTGAAATCACACTACAACCAAACAAAGAATTGAGAATGGTTTGGGATGACTGTTCTGCATGGTGTACTGAATCTGGAATGGAATATGGAGAGATTGCACAAGCTGTAGGACTATCATGGGTTGGACCAGATATTCATAACAACATAATTACTAACACAGGATTTGAACCTAATGCATACGGTATTAGAATCGAGAANTGCGATATGACTCAATACCATATCTCAACAATCTCTAACACTATTAATATCGGACAAGATGCTTTAGTCGCAGACAGTTGTACTTGGATCGANCAAAGTTCAACCTTGACTGGAACAGATCAAGTTGGTTCAGTTGGATTCAATGACNACAATACCTTCGGTGCATCTGTAATACTTTCTGGAACTACAATTTCTGGATTCGAAACTGGTGCATTGAAGACATCTGGTGATTTGACAGTCTTGAGTGGCTCAACAATTACTGCTGGTGCCAATGGTATTGGACTATCTACTAAGGACATCGATGTTGTATTGAAAGATTCAACTTTCGATGGAGGCGCTACAGGTCAATCTATACAGATTGAGAACAGTAATTCAGCCACTTTGGATAATATAGATTCAACCGGTAACGACGGTCCAAAATTCATGAACAGTGAATTTACTTGGACATCTGGTACAGTTTCTAATTCTGGAACTGCATTGACTGCAGTAGGCTCAACTGGTGACTTGACTTCGCTGACCTTCACAGGCACAGGAAATCAAATCGATGCATCTGCTGAGACTTACATCAACAGTATCGACTACAGTCTTGATGAAACAAAGATGGTTGTTGACGCAACTTCAATTGTTGATGAATCCAACTGGTTGAGTATTACTACTGACCACTTGGGNGCTAATCCTGCCAATGAAGTCGGATTGATGATAACAGACGCTGCAGGTAACTTCGGAGCATATGTTTCCCCTACTTTCAACGCAGACTCATTAGACAACACAATGACTGTTGATGGTTCAAATGATGACTGGATTGGAGGTAATGCACTAAACCCATCTGGATACGCAATGCCTGGAGAAGTCAGCACTGACTTCTTCGTTACATCATCTAGTACTACATTGTACATGGCCTTCAACGGAGTGAATACTGGTGAAGATATTTATGTATACTTCAATACCAATGATCTATCCGGTTCAGATACAGATTTCAATGGCGAACACAATCTACCGTTTGGTGCTGAACAAGCACTTGTCATAGACTCTACAGGTGCTAGTGTATACTCCTCTGGACTAACTGGATGGACACTTGCAACAGGCGCTGTTCAAATGGACAGTTCTACACCATTCGTAGAAGTTTCAATGCCTCTGTCTTCCCTTGGAGGCAGTATCGATGCATTGGATATCGTTGCAACCATTCAAGTAGGAACTGACGTTTCAGTAGCTCATCCATCCCAAACAATTGTTGGAACTGGATTAGAGACTCTAACAGATAGTTACTCGATGAATCTTGGACTACTAGATCTNTCNGATGGTACAATGACTGACCAAGTAATGCTTTACCGTTCTTTCTTCAAGTCATCTACACCAACCACAGGTCANACTTACGACATTATGGTTAAGACTACAGCTGAGGGTGGACAAACTTGTGATTATGATTGGGCTACACTAGCAACTGAGAGTTTGACTCCAATACTAATGGATCAATCGCAATCGGTATCCTTTGATATCCTAAGAGCATGTCCAAAGATAACAAGCGCTCTTGATGATGTTACTGTTTACGAAGATAGTGCTGCATTAGATATGATTCTAGCAACATTCGTTGATGACGAGCAAGATACAGAAGCCACAATGAAGTGGGACGTTACAGGTGACAATTTAGTTGCTCACGACGATATCCTAACTGATTGGACCGATGCTTCGAGTGTCGATGGAACTCTATCGATTACTCCAATTAACGACCAGTTTGGTGTATTTGAGTTGGAATTCGAAGTTGTTGATTCTCATGGACAAACCGCTTCTAAGGTAATTACTTACACTGTAACTAATGTTAACGATGCACCTTGGATTTGTGATGCATTGCCAGGAGTAGATCCAAACTGTGACAATGGAAATATTGAGTTGTACACTGATGGTGTTACAGTAAATACACGTTACGAAGGATTTGCTTCTACATCTAAGGCATTGGGTGATAGTCACAATGATACAGGAAACTCCTTTGTTCGTGATATGGATAATGAGAATAATATCCNATTGACTCCTGCACAAACATACACATGGAGTGCATCTGCAGACTGTGATCAACTCTCTGAAGTTTCAGTTGTACTAGACCAAGTAGGTAATCAAGTGCTTCGTATTGTAGAAAACATGAACTGGGAAGAAGGTGGTATCTGTGATATTACTCTAGACCTAGAGGATGATGGTGTTGAATTCTGTTTCGATACTACTACCAAGACTGAAGTTACATCAAAGCCTGAATCTGATTCACGNACTGATTGTGAATCAGCAGGATTAGTTTGGATGGGCGAGAACACAGCACAATCTGTTGTTGTACCGTTCTCGGTTGCTCCAGTAAACGACGTACCGGTAATTGCTGATGATACTACTTACAACAACAACAACGGCGTATTTGTAAATTCTGCTGATGCAACTGTTGATTGGGTTGCTGATGGTGTAGATTACAAGGTTACATTAGTTGAAGATACTACTGACTCTGATACACTGACCTTCGACCTGTCTTCAATCAAGTCTGATATCGACCACCTTGNTGCTGACCTATCTTGGACTCTTACTGACTCCGATGACTGTGATTCATCAAACTACTATACACATNAAATCAATGGTGACATACTAGAGTTTANTCTAATACCTGATGCTACTACCAACGCTCCTCTGTGGGAAATGGATATGCTAAACAACAATGGTGTACACCAAGAGAAGCCTACTAACGCAGGAAACTGTCCTATGCATCTTACACTATACGATGACTATGATGACTATGTTGCAAACGAGATTGCAGTTGAAGCAGGTACTACACATGACTCAACTCACCCACGATACACCAACTACACATTGGTTAACCCAAGTTCATACGTACCTCTGAGAGTTGAAGTTGACTTGTATGTCACAGTAGACAACGTTAAGGAAAATGTTCCTGACTATGAGTTTAGAGCTGACAGTGGATTTAACTTTAACAGCGTAACTAACATTATGCCAGGAACTTATGTCCCAGTTGACTTTACAATCTTCTCTTCAACTACAACTGGAGACGAAGGTCCATACACATACGAGAGACTACTGAAGGTTACTGTACACAGCGATGGTCACACTGAGTTAGAAAGACCAGTTTACTACACACCTCCTGCATACGGCGAATCACTATTCGTTGATGACTGGCAAGTGTATATTACTGCTGAAACCACTGAAGTGTGGGTTGAAATGGATGTTGTGACTTGTGTTCCTAACACCGGTCCTTGTACTCCAACTGATAAGACAATTCAACTTGACGATCCAAGTTCTCATCTATCAACAGTTGGAAACAACCCTAACGTTTGGTCTGAACCAGGTAAGTCTACTTCTAACAGAGCACCTGCATTCGAAGATCGAAACTGGTGTAACAACTTGATGTCTACTAGCCCAGTTGCTACTGATACCCCATTGTCGACTGTTGTTCTACAGAACAACTGTCAGCACACATCTGACTCTTACATTGCTCAAGAGTCAGGATTTAGTGCACAACAATGGCAGAACACTGGTCAAGAACTACCAAACGTAGTTGGAACAATTGGTGCTCTATCAGTTGCTTCATTCGCTCCAAGTTTGATAGCAGTCTGTCTAACAGGTCTGTTTGTCAGCGCCTTGGTATTCTCAAGCCGTCGTGAAGACGATGAGGAAGACTATGAGGCAGAGGTTCTATCTGATGATGAATCTGCTGTGAGCCCTGTTATCGCTACAATCTTGATGGTTGCAATTACTGTTGTACTATCTGGTGTAGTATATGTTTGGGCTGCGCAACTAGCAGATACAGACACAAAGGGTGTACCAATTGTCACCTTTACTGCAGACAACGTTGAGTCAGGAAGTCTTGATACCGACCACTGGAAGATTGTAGTTGGACAAACAGCATCGCCTTTGGCAACACAAGCTATTGAAGTTTCAGTTACCTATGTAGATTCTGCTGGTGACCTAAAGTCAATATTTNTCAACCTTGGTTCTACTGCTCAGGTATATGGTTTCACTCCATATAACAGTCCGAACTCAATAGTNACTTTCAGTGATCTAGTTGATGATACAAACCCTGATGAGCCAGTATCCTCCTTTGGTGCTGGTGATGAGGTTTATGTTAGAACTCACATCCAAGAGTTTGATGNGTNCTGGTNANCCNACNGTTCTTCATCCATTGGTTGACGCAAGAGTTTCAATAACATACTCTCCTCCAGTAGGCGANGGTGCATTGTTGAAGACATACACTGGTATGACTTGGAACGAACCTGTTTGAAGTGATTAAACACTAATGCAGAGAACGGACGCATTGGGGAGGACATTTGTCCTCTCCAGTGCCTTCCGTACCCATTTGATGGGTGAACCGACATCATAGATGTCGGGGTAATAATCCTGATACTGGGGGCTTTGCCCCCCAGTGTCTTGGAGTCTTTTTCTAAACGAGGCTTTTTGTTCATTGACTTCGGCCATGATATATGGGCCAAGATGACAGTCGGGAAATTAAGTGCGTTATTTTTGATTGTGATGGTGTTCTTGTAGATTCTGTAAGTTCTTGGAAAACNCTACACGACCATTTCGGCACCGATAATTCTCTAAATCTTACAAGATTCATCAATGGTGAATTAACCGATGTTGAATTCATGCGTTCAGATATTCAAATGTGGAAAGAANAGAGTAATCCAATTTACAGAGATGAACTTTTTAGAGCTTATTCAGGAGTCAAATTGATGAATGGAGCAAGAGAATTAGTATCAGAATTAAAAGAAAAAGGTATTTTTGTAGCAATCGTTAGCGCAGGAGTAGATATCTTCGTATCATCTATCGCTGCTATGCTAAAAGCGGATGATTGGATTGCCAATGGTTTTCTATTCAATGATGATGACACACTTTCAGATGAAGGAATATGTAGGCTCCATGCTACTAAGAAGGATTTGATAATTGAGAAAATAATCAACATGCATGGATTTTCTCCACAAAATTGCATATCAGTTGGTGACTCGGAAATGGACTTATCTATGCAGGTTGATGGTAGCGGATTTATTGGATTTAACCCAAGTCGTGAATCATCATTTAAGGCATTCAAAGAAGCAGGAGTTCCAATTATTAAAGAAAAGAATCTACTTCTTCTAAGGCCATATGTCGGACTTGAATGATCAAGCAAACGGTATTGCTGTTGTAGCATGGCTCTTCAGATTAACAATTGTCAGCATACACGGCTTGGGTTGGAAACCTAGCATTCTTTGGTATGATGTCTGGTCTTGCCATGTACTTGAACAAATCAGAGTAGTTCCCTTGAAATCAACACAAGCATGACCATGAACGTGACCTGTAACAAATATGTCTGGTACTTCTCTAATCACCAAACCATCTTCGGGTTCAGGAGAAAGNGGNGTTTTTCCACCCCATTGAGGGGCTAAATGCCTTCTTCTCAACATTTCNCGCATTGCTTCCACAGGGTCGGCGTAAGTGACCGTTCTTAGACCAGCCACGAAATCNTCGATTGATTTTCCATGGTATGAAAGTAAACGNACTCCATTTAAAGAGAAGTCACATGGATTACCAACAAATGTAGTGGTATTGTAATCCTGTTGGATATCCTTTTCGAATGTAGGTTGAGGTTCAGCAGGTCTAACAGCATCATGGTTTCCTGGTAGCATGATACATTCGACCCAATCTGGTAGAAGTTCTAGTAATCGAGCAAATTCACTATATTGTGCAAAAAGGTCAGGAATTGCTAATTCTTTATCCTGACCAGGGTATATTCCTACACCATCGACACAATCTCCTGATAAAATGAGGTACTTTATNGTCTTAGCAAGTGGGTCACTGTGAAACCATCTGACCATCTTGTGCCACTGTGCTTCGAGGAAGGTTTTGGAGCCAACGTGAATGTCCGAGAGAAAAGCCACACTCACTCCATGGGATGATGAGGCCTTTTCATGACGATTTTCCATTGGGAAATGTAAGTCATCAACATAGAATAAGTCTCCAGTTTGGCTAAAATTACCAGATACACCAATGACATCATCAGGCATTAATCCTGCCTCNATNACTCTTTCTTGTGCTCTATCCCTTTCATCGCCACGTTTTTTGGTCAAAATACATGTCATCTCTCCGGTCTCATCCTCAAGGTTCCACATGAGATGGCCATTTTTGGTATATCTTGGCTCATTGACTAGGCCTATTGCTACAGCCATATTCTCATAGCCTTGATACCTATTTGATTCTCTTTGAAGCCTAGCAACTTCGGAATATTTACGCGGAAGTTTTGAATTCTTGACTATCATCTTACGGATTTGTGTCAAACGGTCATTAAAGCATGCCGAAATATCTCCCATTTTACCTTCAGTTACGCTATGCCCAGTTATGTCATAGTGGACTAAAATATCATTAGGTGCATCATTGGCAACTTCACTGAAATCACTTTCTTTCCAATCAGGAAGATTATTCCTAAAATGTATATCTAGTGGTTCAGGGGTTGAGATTGGTGCAATAACTCTACCAAGATCGGTAGGGGCAGATTTTGTAGTATTGACTGTGTTATTTACAGCAGTTGGTGCTACTAGAGTGCTGGAATTTTCAAATAACGAGTTTAGTAAAGAGAATTTTTCATCGCTAAGCACTCCTCGATGAAAATCAATTTGCGGACCGAGGTCTAAAAGAGCAATNGGGTCTTTGTGTTCTTGTAATAATTGTTGAATTGAGTTACTTGCAAGTATTTTCCTTTGGCGCAACAAGCGGATAATCTCTTCGGATGTCGCAGCCATGAAGCAAAGGTATCGCAACCCCTCCAAAAGCACACCGGTTGAAAGTGGGTATTACTCCCATTCGACTTGAGTCCCAATACTCTCATTAGACTCTTCGGGATTTTCCTCACCGCTCCATGATTCATCTTGCCATGGTGCAAATTGTTTAGCAGCAGCCTCTCTTTTGGCCCTTTCAACTTCAAACTTCAAACGATTCTTCTCATTTTCCGAAGCGATTTCTTCTAATTTCTTTCGATTTGCCTCAGCCTTGGCCATTGCATCATCCCAACACCCTATGGCGGTTAGAAGTGCGAAGTGAACAAAACCAATCTTATTTTCACCACGGTTGCCACCAATTTTTGTTGAATGTGCATTTGCCCATGTATTTGAAGCGATTCCCACATANACTGTACCAACTTCTTTCTTGGTGTCATCTCCTCCTGGTCCAGCGATTCCAGTGATNGAAATCGCTATGTCGGCTTCTGCATTTTGCAAAGCTCCTTTGGCCATTTGAATTGCTACTTCTGCAGATACAGCGCCCTTTTTGTCCAAGGTTTCCTGTTCTACTCTCAATTCCTTTACCTTGGCTAGATTGGAATAAGTTACCCATGATTGATTAAACCAATTACTGGCCCCTGCAATATCAGTAAAAGCACTGGTCAATAGGCCTCCAGTACAAGATTCGGCAACAGTAATCGAGTGTCCACCCTCTTTTAGACGGCGAACGAGACGAGCCGCAGCGGCTTGAATATCTTCATCCATGCAATTTATGCCCATTGTCGCTTGGTTTTGAGTTTAACCCTTAGGCGTTGGTTTCAATAATGGGTTCTTGCAGGGGGGGCTGGGTCTGTGGTCTAGCGGTTATGACACCGCCTTTACACGGCGTTGATCGAGGGTTCAAATCCCTCCAGACCCACCAACTACCAACAGTGATGCTGCAAGTTGTTTTTATCATCGATTACTACTTTTGTAATGCCTGTTTTTTTCTGTATTTCATTTGCTTGTTGTGCAGTTCCGTCTACAATCATTAGGTGAACCGCTCTTTGCCATAATCCCGGAGTTATTTCTTGACCGCGATGATCTACTCCTACCAGTATTCCATCGAGTTCAGTAAACATCAAAATCGATGTTGCCTTGGCAATTTCACTGTGGTGGAGCAGTAACCATCTTGCTCCTGAAAGTTCCTTTCTGGGTTCATCACCCAATTGTGAATAAGTCAAAATTTTCATATTATCACTCACATTTTGTATCTAAGTAAGGCGATTGCTCCACCCATCCCAAGTAATTGTTGACCTGAATCGTGGTCTGTTGAGCATTGAACTAATTCTGCTCCTATATCTTCCAATCCTTCGGCCCATTTAGCCCATGTGATATTGCCAATTTTTGCCTCTTCATCGCGAAGCAAGTCAGCAGAAATTAGTGCAGTTTCAATCGCTCCTTCATTTAGTGCCTTGAGAAGTTCTTGTTGGCCATATGCTACTGCGCCTTTTGTTGATAAACGAGTCCATGCCTGTTCTAGAAGATTGATTTCTTTGGTGATTGCGTATTGTTCCAGTAAGTTTCCTGCTAGGCCTTCACGAAGTACTTCATTAGCACCCGAGCGACCAGACATTGAAGTTGAAACCGAAGTCATAAATCTGGTTTGACCACTTTGTCTTAATTCTTGCAAAAGTGTATCTCTTGCGTGACCAGGGCCACATAGTACCAGTGGAGTTTCTTCACCAAGTGATTCAGTTAATTCTTTGATAACTTTGGCCCTAAAGTTACTTGCAACTCCGCTTGAAGATTTGATATCCACTCTTTTTCCTCCACCACGCATTGTCCATGTAGTNGATTCTTTCAATCCTCTAGGGGTTACATAGAATAGAATTATTTCATCATTTTCAATAACGGCAAGAGCCACTTGGACTTGCCTCGATGAGTCTATGGCCTGTTGGAGAAGTGTCGAATCGGTATTCTTGAATGGTAGATGTGATGATAATTCAATTTCATCAAGGATAGAAATGTTGTGAGTGTGGTAACTTCCAACATCGATTTGTGCTTCAGTTATGATGCCATGGATTCTAAGTATTTCACTAAATGATTGGTAGTCAGTAGATTCAATGGATAGTCGTATCCACATCTTTTTTCGTTCAGCAGCTTTTGCTCTACCACCTTCTTCGCCTCCAGTAGTTTGGTCTCTTCTCTCGCCAAGCATACCTATATCCATGCCTTTACGGGCAAGTCTAGCAAGTGTCCAGAGGTCATCTTCAGTTTCTACGCGAAGACGCCAAAGCATTGGTTCGCGTTTTAGAATTCGCATTCACTTCACCCAAAGACACCGGTCTGACGTCCATCATCATCCATGTCCATGTCCATAGCAGCGGGACGAACAGGTAGCCCAGGCATAGTCATCATATTTCCAAGAATAGCAACGATAAAACCTGCTCCAGCATTTAGGCGAAATTCTCTAACCGGTAAGGTAAATCCACTTGGAGCTCCTAATTTACCTGCATCGTGAGAAAATGAATATTGAGTTTTAGCCATACATACAGGTAATTCTCCATAGCCCCAAGAAATTATCTTGTCAAGTTGTTTCTTTGCATTTGCTTCCAAGTAAACATCCTTTGCTTTGTACATTCTTGTAGCAATCGCTTCAACCTTCTCCATTACAGGAGCATGATTGACAAATAGTGGGGTGAAAGGTCTTCCATCCGCGACATGGTCTTGAACAGCCTTGACTACCGCATTGGCTAAATCTTCTCCACCTGCTCCACCTTTTGCATGAACTTCCGTGATTGTTACTGCCTTAGCGCCACTTGCATGGGCAGAATCTCTTAGAACTGAAATTTCAGCATCGGTGTCAGATGCAAACTTGTTGATAGAAACCACGACAGGTACGCCAAAACCTGCCATATTCTTGATATGGCGGTCAAGATTTGTCATAGCACCGGCCTTGACCGCTTCGACATTTTCAGTTTCCAACTCTTCTTTGCTTGGGCGGTATCCGCCTCGACTTCCAAAAGCACCACCATGTAATTTCATCGAACGAATTGTTACATTCATAACTACACAGTCGGGGGCCTTTCCAGAAGTTGCCGCTTTGATATGCATGAATTTCTCTGCACCCATATCAGAGCCAAATCCAGCCTCAGTGACTACAATATCTGCAGCGCCCAATGCAAGTTTATCGGCGATAATACTTGAATTTCCATGTGCGATATTAGCAAATGGTCCACCGTGAATAAATGCTGGATTGCCTTCTAGTGTTTGTACTAGGTTTGGAAGAAATGCATTTCTGAGAAGTAGTGCCATTGCCCCTGGTGCTCCAATTTCTTTGGCTTTGACAGGGTATCCTTCAGTCGATTGGCCTACCACGATTTCTCCTAGACGGTGGCGTAGATCTGCATAATCAGATGCCAATACGAGAATTGCCATTACTTCACTAGCTGCGGTAATATCGAACCTATCTTGTCTTAGATGACCGTTTGCAGGACCACCCATTCCAATTACAATATCTCTAAGAGCACGGTCATTCATATCGATTACACGAGGCCAATCGATTTTCGTAGGGTCTAATTTACTTGTATTGCCGTGTTTGATGTGATTATCAATCAATGCAGAAAGGAGATTATGTGCAGAAGTAACAGCGTGAAGGTCACCAGTGAAATGTAAGTTGATGTCTTCCATAGGCAAAACTTGAGAATATCCTCCGCCTGCAGCACCGCCTTTTATGCCAAATACTGGACCCATCGAAGGCTCACGAATGACACACGTTGCCGATTGACCGATCTTACACAGTGCTTGAGTAAGGCCGATTGTAGTTACCGTTTTACCTTCTCCAAATGGAGTTGGATTTACTGAAGTAACTAAAACTAGGCTTCCTTGAGGTTTTGAAAAACGTTGCTTGAGGGCTTCCCAAGTGATTTTTGCAACCCCATTACCCATCGGCATAATTTCAGTCGATGAGATTCCTAATTTCCAAGCAATTGCTTCAATTGGCTCTAATGTTGCAGCAGTTGCAATCTCTAAATCACTAGCCATGACATACTTGCACATCGCTGAGCCTTTGAAACTCACGGTTGTAATACCCGATAAATCATCGATTAGACAACCTTTGGCAAACTGCCGTAGTAATCAATCAGTTTTCATCTTCATTCATGCTTCCAAGGTAATCTGGCAAATCAACGCCAGCCATCTTGGCAACATCGTGAACAGGTGGTAGAGACTTGATCAGTGATGATACGAAGTTAGCAGTACTGCCACCTTCTCCACCATTTCCTGAATCCCAAACAGTAATCTTGTCAATCTTCAAGTTAGNNATTGCTTCNGTTTGNCGNGCAACNANNTCNTCGATCTTCTCNACCATCAATAGGGTGGCAGCGGCCTTCGGGTCTCCTCCAGCACTCTTGACCAGTGCTTGATAACCAGCAGCCTTTGCTTCAAGAACAGCCTGAGTACCTTCAGCCTCAGCATTGTAGCGTGCAAGGATAGCATCTGCTTCACCTTTTGCGATTCTTCTTTGGCGTTCTGCTTCTGCTTCAGCGGAAATCTCGATTTGTTGTTTTGCAACTTCTTCACGAGCGATTTCTTCTGCACGAAGTCTTTCGCCTTCCAAATTATATTGTGCTTTTTCAATTTCAGCCTGAGCCTTACGTTCAGCAACNTGCGAACGTTGCATTGCTTCGGCTTCTCTCTCAGCTAAGTCTGCGTTGTATGACGCTATTTGAGCACGGGATTGGTTTTCACCCTCAACAGCCAATGCTTCTTGTTGTTGAATGAAAACACGTCTTCCAGCCTCAGCGGCTTTCTGACCTTTGTCTGATTCNGCCTCATTGTTGGCAACTTCAATTTCTCTTGCTCTGTCTGCAGCAGCCTTACCAACAGCACCATCTCGAGAAGCTTCAGCACGGTCAACAACCGCATCAGCAATAGCAACAGCAGCAGCCTTTGCACCGATAGACTTGATATAATCAGCTTCATCAGTAATATCTGTGATATTTACGTTGATTAGGTAAAGTCCAATCTTATGCAATTCAGTATCTACGTTGTTTGATACCATTCTAAGGAAAGCCTCTCTGTCTTGGTTGATTTGCTCAATTGTTAGAGATGCAACAGTCAAACGTAGTTGACCAAAGATGATTTCTTTTGCCATGTCTTCAATTTGTGGGGTTGGTAGTCCAAGCAAACGCTCAGCAGCATTTGACATAATNGAAGGAGCNGTNGAAATACCAATAGTGAATGTTGAAGGAACGTTAATACGGATATTTTGTTGTGATAGAGCATGTTCTAGATTAATACTGATTGTCATAGGTTTTAGGTCTAAATATGCATAATGCTGGATAAGTGGCCAGACGATCTTTCCACCACCGTGGTAACAAGCGGCTGCNCCGCCTTCTTTGACATTACCATATACGACAAGGATTTTATCTGAAGGTGCTAATTTATATCTGCTAGTAGCAACATAAATAGTTACTATCAGTGCAAAAACAAACAAAAATATTCCAATTAAACCTAGACTCTCTGCGACGGCCATGTTAACTGGACAAAGGACTACTTTAAGAGGCTTGACCCGACAAAATAAATCAGATTTTTCTCATTCTTCTTCTTTTGATGAAGAGATATCAAGAGGTTTAACGATTAGTGTTTCACCAATTGCGTTGATTACTTGGANGAATTTACCAGTCTTAATGGTTAATGTTTCATCTTCAGCAACAGCATCTGATGTTCTAAGGGCGCCTTGATATTCGACTTGTACTTGGCCGTGCTCGCCTGCATTGATAGTTCTGTAAACAGTGCCTTTTGCGCCAATGGCTTCAGAATATTTTACTGTGTTATCCATTTCCAAACTTTTCATCAATTGGAATACTTTTCCAATCAAGTACATAGAAACCGAACCAGCGACAGTACCAGCAATTATTGCTACGAAAGCATTTTGATCTGCTTGCGACACTGCTAATCCAAAAATACCAAACATCATTACGAAACTAAGCAATCCTTGAATGGTCAATACATGAAAAATACCTTCAGCACCGATGTCAACATCAACATCTCCTGGAAGTATGTCCATTGCGCCATCTGCGACTCCGCCAATCAGAATTAGAATGAAATATATTAGAAATAAGAATGTTCCAATAATTGCCATGGCAGCGAATAAAACATCTACTCCAGTTACGTCACCTAGTCCAATCAAATCCATGAAATTGCCAATCAAACCCATAACTTCACCAAGTAGCGTCAAAATGTCCGTACTCATCAACCTTCCCGTTCTTTTAGTAAAGGACGGATGTAAATTAGATAGTAATGACCGTATACAATGGGCCCTAATGACAATCCCACAAGTACAGCGACACCCCACATTGGGAAATCTAAGGCAAGACCAATCGCCATAATAATTAGTAAGGAAATTAGTATTGATGCTTTTTCAAATATAATATAGAATACATTTGTACTGTTATTAATTCTGTCTCTCATTGTGAATAGGTCAAATAAACCGACCATTAAACCAACTCAAATAAGTAGGTCTGACCATGAAAGTTCACTGACTAATATGATAAATCCATATAACATTGCGACGAAGAATACAGGATTTCTTCCCGCTTCAGTATCTGACTCCATCTGTTGCATTCTTCCCTCTTGGTCTCTATACATTGTAGTAGATTCAGACGTGGTGTAAGAACTGCCTTCAGTAAACTCACGTTCATTTTTCTTGGTTTGATACAATAGGAACACAATCGTTCCAATAACTACGCCTATAGCTGGTCCAAATAGAGACCCTAATGAGTCATTGAATTCTTCCCACATAGCAAATGAAAGGTATAGACTAAGTAGACCTGTCAATGTGCCAATAAGTCCTTTNCCTCGATGTTGATTGGTGAATAGCGCATTAGCCTGCATGACTAACCCACGGTAGGCTTCTTTTTCAAACCTATCTGTAATTTGTGTATGTTGATAGTTTGATTGAAAAAGTAGGACCTTGCCCAAAAGTCATGGCCGAGGTTTATTATGGGATTGCCGGAAACCCGGTTTCTCATTCAATTTCACCACTTTTGGTCTCAATTGTCGCTCAGCACCTCGAACAAAATAGTAAAATTAGGCATAACTTGGAAATTAAAAGTTTGAATCTAATCGAAGCGGATTCCATTCAAGATGCTTTGGCATGGGGTTATGCAAAGACAATTCCTAACCCTATTGACTGGGATTATACAGGTGCGCCCTTTGGCAAATTTAGGAATAGAGCACTAATTCAAAAGGCATTGGAAATAACTGCTAAGGTAGTAAAAGAACACGATGGTCTATTCTTAGATGCGAGTCTCAGTAAACGAGCAAAATTTCCTTTGAGCAGTAAAGTAAAGTTGCCAACAAAAGCATTTGGAGAGGAAATTTGGTTAAATTTAACTTCACCTCTAAAGCACCAATTGAATAGCCAAGCCGTAATGGATTTCAATGATTCTTCACTTATCGAGTCAGTTAATGTCCTAAGATGGGATGGGCATGGATGGTGGTCATCCAACGTTGATGGTTGTGGAGTTGTTAGATGTGCAGAATATTTTGGCTTGGACGTGACATCAGGGGCGACTTTAGCAATAGTTGGCGGTGGTGGAGCTGCTCGCTCTACTGCTTATGCCTGGTCTAAAAGTGGTGGTAAACTGAAACTTATCTCGGGCCGTAGAGCAATTGATGAGGGGCCTTGGAGCGACTCCGTAATAGAAACAGAATCATATGATATGATTATCAATTTTGATTCAGAAGAACTTTCCGATAATATCGATAGTAAAGCGATTATTCTCTCTCCTAGATATAATTTAATGGAAGGTACAGTTGAGCAACGAATTAATGATTTAATTGGCGAAATTTATGATGGGAGGTGGATGCTGGTTGCTCAACATTTAGAATGTTGGAGACAGTTATGGGCTCCTCATCAAATCGATGAATTACCTTCGATAAGACTACTTATGACAAAATTAATTCATGCTGAAACAGTGTTAGCATCCTATGCATAACAGCCTAACTTCAAAATATGAAATGATTCGAGGGATAGTTGTGCAAGCAGGTTATATCACCAAACATGTGAGAGTGTTTGGAGTTTTTTTGATATTACTTCTAACTACCACATCTAACGTAGTTAGTGGGCAACAAGTCGAAGAAGATCAAAACTTCCGACCTGTTCATACAGCAACTGATTTCCCTGTCGGATGGGGTGACTTTTCTTTGAGCGAGGATACCGTTCGAATGCTTTACCCAGCAATGAATGATGGTGAGGCTAAAGATATGGCCGGTAACGGGCCGTTTCCATGGGTTGTATTTTTTGGTGATATCGATGAAGAAATTTCTGATTACATGTTGATTTCATCTGAACTTGTTAAACGAGGAAATATCGTT
>NHGH02000007.1 GCA_002172355.2 Euryarchaeota archaeon TMED132 | reverse complement strand
AGACGAAATTTGAAGTTTTGAAACCATCTGGGACAACAAATCATCAAAATTTTTGCGTTAACAACATGACATCAGCGCGGTCCGAAAATCCAAAATCATATCAATTATTATAATGTCCTCTTTTGTAATTTTTCAAAAAGTAGTTTCGGATGTTCTTTCAACCATTTTAGATATTCAAGATATGAATTTCTAGGCCATGCCTTAAACGGTGGTATGGGCTGTAATACTGGCCTTTCCAAATCCATGTAAACATCTCTCCAAGTATCATGCCAATCATTCCATGTCACCGCTAAGTGATGGATTGATTCCTCTTGCTTGTTTTCTATCATCTTCTCGATTTGAGATTTATTTAAGGCAAATTCTGGAATTGATGTCCAAAACCATTTCTTGATTTCCTCAAACCAATTTTTTTGACCTAATTTACTTTCTAAGTTATGATGAACTTTGAGAACCTTAGCACTGTATGTAGTCATTTCATCCTGCCAATTTGTACCCAACCATTCAATATGGCATAGATACTCTATTTCTGAATCATTGGTAATTTTAGTTCTCTCTTTGGGATAATTATTCCATTGCTCAATATTCTCATGTTTATCATCGATAATAATTAATCCACCATCTCTAATTTTGTGAATATAATGCGACATCATGTCACAAAATGAGGTCTCAGGCTTAACTATGAACTCGTCTAGCCAAGTAAACCAATCAACATATAAGATATCTAATGGAGGTGCTTTACTGAGAAATTCATATGCCTCACCAATAACATGCATTTGCCAATGAGGTGTCGATATAGAGGCTTTTCTGAATACATTATGACCTAAAGAAGAGTCAGGGAGTCTGTGATATAGTGCATAATTGGCGCAATCCACGACATAGGGATATGTATTGGGATAATAATCTCCATAATCTACCATAACATGTAAGAAAGGATGTTTCGTATCCTCAAATAAACTCATACTGGAATGATAATAAATACCTGCAGCAGGATGAGCAATCACTAGTGGCCTACCTTTATCGACGTCAATAGGTAAGCCTACTCCAAGTTCTTGTCTATAATTTATGCAATTACCAAAACCCATTATTGATCCATTTCTTTCAATAGTGGACGACATCATACACACCTCTGATAACCTAATGGGACTACTCTAAATATCCTCTTAGTTTGTCTTTCTAGCCTAGAATAGTCATGAGCTTGAACCACTCCCCCTGAATGTTTATATTTTGCAGTATCATAAATTTGATCGCCACAAAGAGTAACAATATGAGCAGTGCAAAGTTTGCCTTTACTATCTGGATCACTAGGCGGGTTAATTGAATAAAAAGATAGTAAGAATAAATCTTTATGAGAAACCAATTCATCAATATAGTGTTCTATTCTTCTCAAATCAATATTGCAATAAGCCAGTTGCATACCAAATGGTTTCAAAGCATTAGACCAGGTATGTGGTGACTGTGAATTAGTTATTTTCTTAAAATCATCAACCGATACATTTGCACCTGTACTTCTAGCAATCATAGTCAAAGTTGTAGCTACACAGGAAGGTCCTACTTGTTTGATATGTTCTAGATTAATATCTTTGAAAAAAATGTCCTCATCCCCTTTGCATTCATCCCAAATAGATGCTTTAGAATCTGGTTTCCAATCGTTAATCATGACCATTCCTCCTTAAAATCCTTAGCGAATGATGGTTTTTTATCATCAGAAATGGAAACTTGATTATCTTCACATTTTCCACAATCATAATCTGATTCATTCCATTCTTTGAATTGTTTAATTCTATATTGGTTCATTTCAATTTGTGATTTCATGAATTTCTTCATAATTTCAATATATTCTTTCATATTTATCTGTTCTTTTTTATTTATTTTATTTTCTTCTTTTTTACTCATTTTTTCACCTCATAGGTAATAATAATCTTCTGGCCTTCCCGAAGGATATTCTCTTTCAATTTTCTGAATATATTCAGCTGTTGATTTCGCTTCCCTATACTGAATTATCCAAATTTTATAATCATCGATACACAATTTCAGAGCAGAAAGAAGCGTAGAAGGGAAGGTATCTCCAACACCCGAAACGCAAAAACTGCTATCAGGAGTGTGAATTGTAGTTTCACCACCATATTCTGGAATATATTCTGGGCATGTCCACCACGGCCCCAATGAATGTCCTATTTGATGCTCGAAAGGATATAATTGTCTACTCCACATCCAAGGTTTGGGTTTTTTTGCATTCGCTTCTAAACTCTTCTTATGGTCTGCATAAGTTCCAGGAGTGCCCCAGCATTCTATTTCCAAACAAAAGTCTAACGAGAAAGTATTTCCATTTCTTCCCGCGATAGAAATAGTATATTCATCTATCGAAATAGCTTTGTTTTCATATATAAACTGAGACACTGTTAACCAATGTTCTCTTGCTGCAATTTTCTCTGAGTCATCTCTTTCTGGGTCCTTAAAATGTAAGTCACTATCCATTGATGTCAAGCAAAGTTCCCAATCAGGCCAATTATCCCATGGCCTACCTTCTGCAATGTTATGTTGATTATATGCAGTGAATATTCCAAAGAAAGCCTTTGGCTTATCCAATTCGCTATCATAATCAATCATATCTTCAGGTTTTTTATAACCATTCTTTACAAACCATTCTGAGCCTCTATCTTCACTATTTTTACTATTATTTTCTTCATTTTTTCCTTTCATTGTTATTCCTCCTTAATTTGGCAGGGGCGCCGGGAGTCGAACCCGGATCTGCAGAGTCGCATTCTACTGTGCTGTCCATTACACTACGTCCCTATATTGTAGGCGAAGGTACCCGGATTCGAACCGGGGTCCAAGGATTCGAAATCCTTGATGCTATCCGCTACACCATACCTCCATCTACAACAAGCAAAGCAAAGCCAACATCTCTGAAATTCAAAGATGCATCAGTTACTATGCAATACGTACCGATCACGTCATCTGCGATGACGGAGGGCCCGAATCAACGAAATTTGTATGTCGAATCTTGTTGCCCTCATATTACTCACCATTCCGGTACAGGCTACCATAATGTGAACACCGTAAAAAAACTTTCGGTCAAAATAGACTAATTTAGGCCTAATTTTGCACAAACAACTGAACTCTGAATAAAAAATAACACATTATTAGTGATTATTTTACTTCAACCATAGGTCTGCTTGAACCACAAGATGGGCACAACTGGTCATCTGTGTCTCCATAATCATGTTTACATGCAGGGCATGTTGAAGCAAGTTCTAAACTACCCATACTTTCAACACCTTCACCTTGTAAAGAGATGTATCCACTATCCATATTTCCAATCATGTACTTACCTGCTCCACCGATTCTAAGTAAGACATCAGGGGGTAAGGTTACAGTACCTGTGTCATCGATAATTAACTCTCTTCCCTCTGAAAGATCCTCGACATCAACGCCTTCTCCGTGTTCAGCGACAAACCTTCCATCTCTAAGTTCAAGTGAGCGATTAGCAAATGCTGCTACTTCTTTTGAGTGAGTAACTAGCAAGAATGATACTCCATCATTTTCATGCAAGTCTTTGAACAAAGCAAGAACCTCACGACTTGTTACTGGATCTAAAGCACCTGTTGGCTCATCAGCAAGAATCAATCTAGGATTTGTGATTAATGCTCTAGCAATTGCAACTCTTTGTTGTTCTCCACCGCTTAGTCTCATTGGCAAGGCCTTTGCACGGTGTAAAATACCGAGTTTGTCTAACATCTCATCGGCTAGTTTCAAGGCTTTTCTTGATGAGATTCCTTGATGTCTTAGTGGCTGAGCGACATTATCTCTAGCATTCATGTTAGGAAGTAAATTTCCATCTTGNAAAATGAATGATACGGTCTTCTGTCTAAGATGAACNAGTTCNGGNCCNCTNAANCGNGTCATNTTNTTNCCNGCAAGGAAAANNGANCCNGCACTCGCTTTCATCAATCCACCAAGACACTTCATNAGTGTTGATTTACCTGAACCAGAAGGTCCNACAACTGCTATTGCTTCACCTTCTTTAACATCGATATGAAGCCCTCGAAGAGCAACAACGTTTCCATCTTCTGCTTTAGATTCATAGACGTGATACAATGCTTGTGCTTTCAAAATACTTTCAACCATTCTTACTCCCCCTTCAAGACCATTGCTAGGTCTGACTTCAATGCTTTACGTGTTGTAACGAGTAGTGCCATTACTACCGCAGCAAAAACAGATAGAGAAACAAATCCAAGTTGTAACCAAGGATAAACCAATTCTCTGCGAATACTTGTTGATGTACCACCAAATATTCCAAAGATAAATCCAAACACATCAAAGAATCCGTTGAAAGAAAAGGCTAGACCAATTCCAAGAACCAAACCTAATACCATTGAGACCATAACAATAGATAAAATCTCAAACAGCACTAATCGTAAAATTTGATTTGGACTAGCTCCAATCGCTTGAAGAACTGCTAACTCTTTCTTTCTCTGATTAAGTACCAAAGACAAGAATACGAAACTGGAGGCAACTGCTGCAATACTAGCAACTACGAATTGTAGTGAAAGAAGCCCTGGTGTTCCAAAAATCAAACCTCCATTCCTTTCCACTGTTTTATGTTCACTTGCCCAATCAACTACCCCTGCAACTCTAGAGTCTGCTTCAATATTTGAACCGAGAGTTTCCAAGTCCTCGCCTTCAACTCCATCAACCTGGAAAATCCATGTTGTGGAATTATGATTTGAACTACTTGCCTCTCCAACTAAAGTTCTCCAAGAAGATTCACCAATAATCAATTCACTATCAATAGTTGTAGTTGAAATCCCTGGGATATACTTGTGAAGCCCCATGTATTCTAATGTTATATTATGAGGTGTTACAATGAATTCTACCTCTACCCCAGCAGCAAAAATCGGAGCTGCTAATGGAGTTGGAATAAATGAACCTCCAGAGGCACATTGTGTTTCGTTAGCCATACTTTCGTCGGGGCAAGTTGCATTGCCAAGAATCGCTTGTGAAAAGTCAACTTCTCCGAATAATCCAGCCATATTTGCACCACTAAGGTTGGCTTGAACCATCGAACCTTCTGTAAGTTCAACGATGATTGTGTTTACTAAATTAGTATCTTGAAGATTAGCATTATCTAAGTTAGTGCCAACTAAAATCGATTCGCTGAGGTTTGAACCTTGGAGATTTGCTCCTGAAAGATTGGCTCCACTAAAGTCTAGGCGGCTGAGATTTCTATAACTCAAATCTTGTCCTGAAAAATCAACCTCACTCAAATCTAGATTCATCAGTTCTGTATATTCCAAGAATAATTCGAATGGGTCAATATCATCTGTACTATTTATGAATCTAAATGAGATCTCATCCCATGTAAATTCTAATCTCTCAAATTGTTCATCTCCTTCTTCCAAGAGAACATCATCTAAATTGCCCCCTTTGCCCCCATCTACACCTGCAAGTTTCAAAGTATAGGATGAGTCTTCACCTGCAGTAAAACCAAGATTAGAATATGCATCTAAAGCATCTGAAACATCGGTTCCCGGGATAGATTGTTCATTCCATTTCAATACTTCATCACTATCGTCAAGAATAACCCAAGTACGAAGTGTATCACCGCCATCTGATGGTTTTAACAGAATACTTGGGACTGTGGTGGCAATTGCTGTGGCACTACCGTCGTATATTTCATTGAATATGGAAAGAGCCTGTGACTGATTTTGAGGTTCTTCATAAGTAACTTGTATATCAGAACCAACTGTAGCATCTACAGTTCTTTCATCAACAAGTGTGCCGGTATATCCTTGAACTGCGGCCAAGGTTACAATTGAGAGAGTCAAAAGCATGATTACTGCTAATCGATTTACTGATTCAGTCGAACCAGAGCCTTTCAAACCTCTCTTTACGTCCTTCAAAAGTGGAGAACGTCCAAATAATAATTGCATTATTTGAGGACCTTTGGCTCCAATTCTTCCAAGTAGTAATGCGCCTCCAATCCAAAGAAGGAATGGTCCAAATATTCCTAGAAGACCCTCGAAGAAGAAGTTAGAAACTATTCCATCTTCACTNCCATTCATCTCAAGCCATGTATCTATGACCGAAATTAAGCCGAAAATGAAACATAACCAATGAAGCCATCTCTTTGGTTCATTTGCTTGAACTGTGCTTTTAACACCCTCTTCGATTTCTAATTCAATGAATTTCTGAGAACGTTTTCTTCCGAAAAGAAGTGCGAGACCTAGAGTCGAAAGAGCGGTAAAAACCGTTGAGCCAAAACTCAGTGCTGGGTCGATATCATATTCACCGGTTCTAAATTCCATGAATCCAACTGCTGAAAGAACAATAGGTACAGAAAACATTGCTAAAAGATAGCCTGCAATCCANGCAACTGAAGAAAACACTGCTAATTCCAATAATACCATTCCTTGAAGTCCAGCGCTGTCAGCACCAATAACTCGATGAATACTAATCTCTTTACGACGTTGTTCAAGNGANANTATCAATCCATAAACNAGNACNGCCAAAGACATTACAACAATTGGCACCATGATNATATANTCAAANGTTTGAATCAANCCAAGGAATATATTGAGGAATGTTATCGTTCCTCCAACAATATCTGTATAAAATAATTCTACACCTTCTGANGTATAATTATCAGCCATAATGTCACTTTTCAAGGCATCAAGCCAATCTTGNGCATCNGCAGTNGAAGTNGTNGGNAANTGACTTCTATCGATNGTNACTCCAAGATACATGTGGTCATAATCCATCANGGTCGCTCTCTGGCTTTCATCAAGAGCAGTCCAAGTGGTAAAGATTGGATTAGGAGCNAGAGTNGGNTTNCCTAAATCCCANGGCTGATANATNCCNACAACNNTCATATNTGTCATAATAATNGATTGGCGNCAGTATATTTTCCCNTTNGGAGATGCNGAAGCCANTACCNGGNCATGATTCAACTAATTCNACTCCACCNGNNTCGAANAATTCGCTATCGACTACNTATACAAATTCTACTGCTTCTAACACATCTCCGACTTCTGCTTTGGCTTGTGAAGCGATATTAGAAGGAAGAATTACACCTCTTTGTGAAGACATATTTTCTGGCGTTGGCCATTCTCCTTGTCCTTGGATAATTCTTTCTCCATACCTACTTGCTAATTCTCCATCGAAAGCTTCAGGCCCCATTAAGCGAATTGAACGCATATCGGAAATTGGTGGACCTGCATCACCAAGTTCGGGATATTGGAAAGTGACATTTAGCCAATATGGATTTTCAGTATCGGATATAGATCTCATTTCAAGTGGTTGGGCAAAGACAAAATCTTCATTGAAAAAGCCACCACTATGTATTCCTTGACGACCAAAAATTAGTGTACAATCACTCAACTCTTCTGAGTATGTTTCCATCAATTCTCCACATACATTTTGCATTGTGGTAGTGTTATTGGACCAGCCACTTGCTCCTTCAACCGGTTCTCGAGCATATTCTACTTTAGCATCGATAGGTTCACCACTCAAGGATTCATCAAAGAAAATCTGAGAAAGTCCAACTCCATAGGATAGTACGGTTGTGATAACTAAAGAAGCTAGGAAAACTCCTGCAACGACGGCTAAACCTCTTTCTCTTCCTCGCCAAGCGCTCTGAGAGGCGAGTCTGATGTTTTCTGGAGCATCACGAACTCTTCTACGCCATCTTTCGATGAAATTGATTTTAGGAATTTCCTCTACTTTGAAAGCATCAAAGTTTTTCTTCTCGGATTTAGAACTCATTCTTCCTCACCTTCCAAGTCATCAAGTCCCCATGCGCTTCGAATATCAGATGCTTTGGTCTTTCCATCGGTTAGCAGCAACATTCTATCGGCATTAGAGGCAAGTTCAGGGTCGTGGGTGACCATTAGAATAGAAATTGGATTTTCTTCATCGTGGCACAGATCTTTGAATAATTGTAAAACATCTTTACCACTGGCTATATCCAAATTACCAGTTGGCTCATCAGCAAGAAGTAAAGGGCGATTGCCTGCGATTGCTCTAGCAATGGCAACTCTTTGTTGTTGTCCACCTGATAATTGTTCAGGGATGTGATGCATTCTATCTCCAAGACCAACTTTGTTCAGTGCTTCGGCTGCTCTAATCTCTGCTTCTTTAGACTCAATTCCCGATAACTCTAGAGCCATTGCCACATTATCCATGGCAGAAAGATGATTCAATAAATGGAAATCTTGGAAAATCCAACCGACTAAGTCTCGACGAACATCGACGACACTTGAAGGTCCTTTTAGGCCATAATCTCTAGATTTCAGGGTGATTTTCCCCCCATCACCTGGTAGCAAGCCACCGATTATGTTGAGAAGAGTTGATTTTCCACAACCTGATGGCCCCATCAATGCGACAAGTTCACCTGTTTTCATTTCCATATCTATTCCTTTTAGAACCTCGAGTTTATTAGACCCCATTCCAAACGATTTTGTAAGGCCTTCAACTTCTAACATGATTACCACTAATAAGCAGCATCGATAGGTTTTGATATATATACCAATGTTTCTGATGCTATTGCATAGCCTTCTTCATTCTATAATGGAATAAAGGTGGAATCAGTGCACACCAGAACATTACATAATATCCGTTTGGCAGTTGTGGAGACTCATCATGTACGGATAATTCTTGATAGGGAGCACTCGATTTTAGATGGTGTGAAGGATGCAGGGGTAATTCCATTAAAGTCCATCTTGACCAACGGTGTCTACTTTCCCATGCATGAGATGCATTAGCTCTTTCATCCATTCCACGTGACAAACCATAATGTTGTAAATAATTGACAAATTCTAGTAAGAAAATCGCAATAATTGCCTGCCCAATAAATGCTATGAAAATAATTTCTGAAATCAAAAATAGCGAGATTAACAATATAGCCTCAGCCAAAAATGAGAGTCTTACATCTTTTGGTCTAGCTTTGTAAGCACCCATAATCTGAAGGGGAATTGTGCGTAAAAAGTGATAGTATACATTTCGACCAACTGGTGCCGAAGTTGGATCTATTGGACGGGCCCAATGTTTGTGATGTGTATGATTATGCTCGACTGTGAAATGTAAATAATTTACACAAAATAAATCAAGTCTAGCAAGCCACCAACTGAAAGATTTAGGTTTCCTATGGCCTAGTTCATGAGCAGTAATAATACCTGAAGCCCCTGAACTAAACCCTACAGATACCACCCCTAGCAGTAAAAAAGAATCAATAGGAGAAGTAAAAATTTTCCAAAATAATACAAGTATTACGATTGGGACTAGAAAACCATGAAGATGTACAATAATATCAAACGGCCGACGACTATCTACAGAAGGAACTTCGGAACTAGTTCCTGAGATATAATCTAGAACGGGATACAATCCAAGTGCCAGATAGATAGTCGAACCCATCCACCATCCGCCAAGATAGATTCCTATGATAGTCACCAATGGCGTCAATAAACCAAGAAGGTGATACATCCACCGAACCATGACATACGATAGACTGGTCAGTTAAGGAACTTAGCATTATTCTGATTTAGATTTACGACTAAATAATCTAGAAAACCAAGATCTAGAGAACTCTATTCCGTTTCTGTATTGCTGAGAATCCATCACAGAATCAACATATGATTCAAGATAACTATCCATCACTCATCACCTCTGATGCCATACATTCCACGATTATCGGGAGTAGCCCTAAAATCTGCCATAGACTTAACTACAGCCTCAATCCAATTCGAAAATATTCCATTTCGATATACTTGTTTTTCCATTGCTTGTTCTACAAAATTTTCTAATTCTTTATCCATTATCATCGCCTCGCATGTTCTTTTGCTTCAGTTTAAATTACGCACCCAACCTATATTAATAAGCGGTAACAAAGCCAACACATAGGTGTAATAACTAAAGTAAGTGTTTTAAAATACATCGTATTTATGTCATTATTTACTAAATATCAACGCATTCAACAAAATCTCTCCAAAGTCACGAGCATACGCACACAATCTTCTAATCGACTGTAAATAAGTAAGCGCGCCATTGATAATCAGGAAGGATTTCGGATGAATGTCCGAGCCTAACCCAACCCCACATCTGTGGAACAGTGGCTGACGGCTCAGGAGCGTGACCCAATGGGTATGGACTTAGCATTAAAAGCAAAATTACAGAAGCAGAGATACCACATTGTTGGAGAACATGGTGGAGTAAAAACTTGCCATTGGACCAAAGAATCTCTTCTTAGAGATAGACAATGCTACAAAGGTAAATTCTACGGTGTTCAAAGCCATAATTGTATGCAAACCTCACCTGTGGTAGACCAGTGTAATCTAGCTTGTACCTACTGTTGGAGAGAGCCGCATATGGATACTCTTGAGTTGACTGACCAAGACCCAATGGAACTATTGTATGAATCTGTAAGAGCACAACGTAGATTACTCTCTGGATTTGGTGGTAATCCAAAGGTGCCTAGGGAAAAGTGGTTGGATGCTCAAAATCCAAAACATGTCGCGATTTCACTTAATGGTGAACCTACTCTTTACACCAGGCTTGCTGAATATATGGACTTGTGCCATAAGCATGGAATGACTACAATGCTAGTAACCAATGGTACATTTCCTAAAATTTTAGAAAAATTAGATACTCTTCCAACACAACTCTATGTCTCTGTTGATGCACCAAATAAGAAGGTCTTCGATGAGGTATGTAAGCCAAAGTGGAATACTAGAGCATGGGAGCAATTTGAGAAAACAATCGACTTATTGCCATCATTAGATACTCGAATTGTTTGTCGCCATACTTTGATGAAAGGTATCAATATGAGCGATAAGCACATCGAACAATTTGCTGCGCTTGACAATAGAGCAGACCCTGACTTTATAGAAAACAAAGGATATGTTTTTGTCGGCCATAGTAGAGAGAATTTAAGCGCTGAAAATATGCCAAGACATGATGACATCATGGATTTCTCTGCCAAGATCGCTCCTCTTACTGGAAGAAAGATTCTATCTGATTCCAAACCTAGTAGAGTCGCTCTTGTAGGCCAAGAAATCTCCCCTATGCCAATACCTAAAGCAACTATGTTCTTCCCTGAAGATTTAGGTATAGCACCGTCGGTTAAACATCTACCGATCATTCAATGATTGGGAAATAAATTGGTTCATCCCCTTGATGCCATTGCTTATACTTCTTCATGCAAGTTTTGAATTCAGAACTTTCTAGATTACTTGAAAGCCACTCGTGTACGTTAGACCAATTTTGTGAATCAAACCAATCTCTGTCATGATTAGCAAATTGACGAACAAATGGGAAAAGAGCATCGCTTAATGAAGAATTAATTTCTCCACCATCTAGGAAAGTATTCAGTTCATTAAGGTAGACTGAGGCTTGTTGACGATGATGTAAACCGTCTACATCATCATATCGATTTGGATATTTGTATCTATCGAGATGAAACTTAAATTCGTCATCATTTCTTGAAACCCATCGACTTTCAATATCGCTGAGTTGCCAGTCAAGAACATGTTGCATTATCTCAAGACTTTCCTCAATCACTCGACCATCGGGCAATAGTAAAACAGGAACGGTTCCTTTAGGTGAAATCTCCATCATATGTTCTGGTCTATCACGTAAAATCACTTCTCGGTGTTCTACACGAAACTCATTTCTAACGATTGACATTCTTGCCCTCATCGCATATGGACAACGTCTAAAACTATACAGAATCGGGCTATCTGTCATTTACAAAGCCCCATCATTCTGGAGGAGTTGGAGGCGCATATCCTCCATCTACAGCTTCTTGGACTATCTTCATATCAGAATCAACCATCATTGCTACCAATTGTTCAAAGGAAGTTTCAGGAACCCATCCAAGTTCTTTTTGAGACAGTGAAGCATCTCCAATCAGCAAATCAACTTCTGCTGGACGGAAGAATTTCGGATTTGTTCTAACTCTAACTTCTCCATTTTGGTCAGTTGCTATTGTGTCTACTCCTTCGCCAGACCAGGTTAAAGTCATGCCTACGTGTGAGAAAGCAAGTGAAATCATATCTCTCACACTGTGCGTCCTTCCTGTAGCGACAACAAAGTCTTCTGGCTTTTCTTGTTGTAACATTCTCCATTGCATCTCAACATAATCTCCAGCATAACCCCAGTCACGCTTTGCTTCTACATTTCCAATCCATAGACACTGGTCAAACCCATGAGCAATTCTTGCTGCCGTCATAGTGACTTTTCGTGTAACAAATTCAAGTCCACGTCGTGGGCTTTCGTGATTAAATAAGATCCCTGTACAAGCAAACATGTCATATGATTCTCGATAATTTCTAGTTATTTCAAATGCAAATACCTTAGCGCATCCATAAGGAGACCTAGGGTGGAATGGTGTCTCTTCGGTTTGAGGAACATGTCTAACTTTACCATATTGTTCTGAAGAACCTGCTTGGTAAAACTTACAATTAGGGGCATGCTTTCTTATTGCTTCGAGACATCGCAAAGCACCTAATCCAGTAATATCTGCAGTCATCATAGGAGACCTCCAAGATTCTGGAACAAAGGACATAGCACCTAGATTATAAAATTCATCAGGTTGAGCGGTTGATACTGCATTATCAATCGAATTTTGGTCTGCTAAGTCACCATTTATCAAATGGAACTTTTCGTTGTCTATCAAGTGATTAATCAGACTTCTCCCAAGGGTTGGTTGTGAAACTCTTCGAACTAATCCATAGACGACATATCCCTTTTCAAGCAATAACTCTGCTAGATAAGAACCATCTTGACCCGTTACGCCAGTAATAACCGCCACTTTGTCGCCCATGAACCTGCGTAGGCATTCTCCTTTTCAAATGTCGGCGAAAATAATCATTGAAAATCGTGAGATATAGGTGATTAATTGTTTAAATGGTGTTGAATTGATTATATGGCATGTCGATGGATATTAGGCGACCAGTATTGACAATTATTGGTGCTGGTGGCATCGGTAGTCAAACCGTTGATTTACTCATTCCGGCTCTTAGAAGAATAAAGTTGGAATGTGAAATAATTATCATGGATGGGGACATTGTAGAAGATACTAATTTGGGCCATCAAAAATATACTACATCTGATGTCGGCAAAGCAAAGGTTGAATGTTTAGCATCGAGGTATATACTAGACGAAGACCCAGTTTCAGTCATTGCGATAAGTGAAAATTTTAGAAATATAGAGCAGGTTAAAAATTCCGATTATGTCATCATTTGTGTCGATAGACCTGAACCTCGAAGATTGGTTCATTCTCTTGATATTCCTTGGATAGACCTGAGGTGTGGTGGAGATGGTTATCTAATTCTATCATCAGATAGTGAAAGAGAACTCGTCGCCCATATGACTCCTGACCATGAACCAAAGAGTTGTCAGCATGAAGGTGCGTTAAACCTCGGCAATCTAGAATTCGGTTTTGCAATATCTGCTTCATATGGAGCCCAATGGGCTTTGCAACAACTCAGAAAGAGCCCCTCCCCAATACAAGCGATGGGTTCGATGAACTTTGGACAACTTACTTTCCCTGATATTAGAAGTAAAAAGGAGGCAACACAATGATAGAGATACCACATATTGAACAATTAGAGATTAGCAATGAGGAATGGTTTGACATTTGTCAACTGGCAAAAGAAAAAGATATAGAGAATCCTTTACTGTTAGATGTACAAAGAAAAGCAGCTTCCTTGGGAAGATGGGACGTAGTATATTCACTATCACTTTTAGCAGGATTAGAAACTTCAGTATTAATAGACAGTGAAGATAATGTTTCTTTGGACTGGGGCGACCCTGGAAGAGTGATACTAAAAGCCCCTCATGGCTTTATGGCTCCATTCAAAATATGGGTACATACCCACCCTGGATTCATGGCTTACTGGAGTTCTACAGATACAAATAGCCTAGCACTTGGCTGCTCGATAATCGAAAAAGCACTGGTGCTTGGTTCACCAGGAATTAAACAAGCCCTAAACTCAAATTTCAATAAATTAAGTGACATAACAGAACGTATCGAAGATAAGGGTCCATTGAGTCAGTGGAGTGATGAGGGCGTTTTGGGTTGGCAAGAATGGTATAATCAATTAAACCAAAAAGTAGTATTGGAGGAAGTTGCATGACTGGTGTTAGAGAACCAAAAGACGAAGAAGAACTCGCTAAAGCAAGACTGGCGATCTTACATGGTAAAGGACAAACCATAGAACAGGTCATTGCTAATATAATCCAAGAAAAGCCAAGTATGGAACTAGTTGAAGCGGTCACAAGTAGGATTGCATTCGCCAAAGAAAGTGAAGAAGTATTGAACCTTGAAGAATTAATTCAAAGTATAATTTCAATGCAGACAAAGTGGGCCTGATTAAGAATTATTGTAAGTTGGGCGACGCCCTTCGATGAGTGCTGATAAGCCTTCTAAAGCATCATTGGTTGCAAATATATCATGTAATTTTGATAATTCCATATCCAAGCCATCTTCAAGTGAATTAGTCGCTGTAGCATCTATCAAATCACTAGCCATCAAAAGTGCAATAGGTGCTGTAAACTTTAGATTCTTTAATTGCCTTGAAACATTCTTATCCTCACTATCAAAACCTTCAGGGCATTGTCCTTCAAGTAGAGTTTTGATATTCGAATCACTGTAGAATTCTGTAGCAAACTTTGCCACCTGACTCTCTGCTTCTGCTGGAACGCCTGGATACTTATTTTCTGGTTTACCAACCTTAGAGCAATCAGAAATGCATGATTCAACTGCAGAGACTTCTACTAAGTGGGTAATTAACCCCAAGTCTGAAGCCATCTGAGCATTCATGAAATTACCGCCTAATACGGCCCAACGAGCAGCGGGAATTCCGCAGATCTTAGCAGGTCTTTGCGAACCTCCAAGTCCTGGATAAATTCCAATCGAAGTTTCAGGGAATCTAAATTGAGTCCTTCGAGTACCGATTCTATAATCACAACTTAACGCTAATTCTAATCCGCCACCCAAGGCTAATCCTGTGGTCAAGGCAATGGTAGTCTTACTAGAATTTTCAATCGAATTAAGAACAGCATGACCATTAGCAGTAAATTCGTAAATATCATCAATTGATTCGGCTTTTATCTTGTCAACAAAGAATTTCACGTCCGCACCTGCAACAAATGCTTTTCCAGCACCATCTAGAACAATAGTATGTACTGAATCATCGTTATTGGCTTGTTGAACTGCATCTCCAAGTTGTGCCACTACTGTCTCATTAAGAGCATTCATAGCTTCTGGACGGTTGATGGTTATAGTTGCTATACCCTGTGAAATACTGGTATCAACATAAGAGAAATCCCAAGGATTTTTTGAATCTGATTGCTGTTTAAAGAATTCTGGAACTTTCCATGACTTTGTCCCATCTTCTAAAACACATAATTCACTATAACTTTGAGCCATAGAATAAGACTCTTGAATCCCAATTTTGTTCATTAATTCAAATGGTCCTTTGGCCCATCTTAAACCAACTTTAGCCCCTCTATCAACGTCTTCCATAGAGCAGATTCCTTCCTCAACAATTTGAGTTGCGACTCCAAAAACAACACCGAATAAACGATTAGAAATTANTTCATATTGTTCTTGGTTGTAATCTTGTTCACCAGATACATCCCAGTGTGCATTTGCCTCAATAAGGTCTCTAAGGTTTTGAGCCCCATCATATCTTGGTGTTGCTAACTGTTCAGCAAGATAGTCTGTAGAATGCAAGGCAATTGGTGGACCTGTGAGATTCATCAAACCAAATGGACCAAGACCGATTCGGAATGCTTTGCAAGCAGCAGCATCTATTTGGGCAGCACTAGCAACGCCTTCTTGTAGTAATAAACAGGCCTCATTTAGCCATGGTACAAAGAATCGATTAACAACAAAGCCAGGTCTATCAGCACAAACAATTACAACTTTTCCTAGCATCTTACAATACTGTACTACCTTGTCAACTGTTTCTTGACTAGAAGACTTTGCTGGTATTACTTCTATCAAACGATTCTTAGCAGGATGATAAAAGAAATGAAGACCAACAAAACGATCTGCTCTTCCTGTTGCTTCTGCCAAAGCGTTCACTGAAAGTGAAGATGTGTTAGANGCNAGNATTGTATNNGGCCCACATACTTCGTCAAGAGTATTGAAAACCGCGGTCTTAATATCAAAATCTTCGAAAACAGCCTCGATGACTAAATCTGTGTTTTCTGCAGTATTTTCTACACCGATAACGCCAGTAATCCTATTTTTGATATCATCTACCTGTTTTGGTGAAAAAATTCTTCTCTCGACTGCTTCAGAAAGAAAATCTGCAATAATTCCTTGACCTCTATCGACCCATTGTTGCTCTCTGTCCACCATTTGAACATCAAATTCTTCTTGNGCNGNTTTNTGNGCAATNCCTGANCCCATNTTNCCAGCGCCGACAATTGCTACACTCTGAATCGGTTGCATGAACTGGCGAAATTNNNCATGCACATGAATAATGCGGATAATTGCACAAGGGTTAGAGCAACGCTTTATGTATTAAATCAATAATTTCGACTTATGAAAATAACTCGGCAATTGATTAGGAACTTGGTTATGGTTCTTGGAATTCTAGTTTTGTTATCATATCTCTATGGGGTATCCAAATCTGATGATGCAACGGCTCTTTGGGGAGGAATACCTTTGAGTTGGACTAAATTTATAGTGCCATGGATGTTTGTTGCTGCCGTTGGTTATCTGATGTACTGGTNNACTATTCTGTATAGTGTTGATGTACCAGTAATTGAAAACCTTAGATGGCCATGGGGAGAATCTGATGGCAAAGGTGCCAATAGATTATTACTAGCATATTGTCTCTTCTTGATACCATCAATGCTATGGCTTGAAAGTACTCAATTCCATATGAATAATGATTACCCTTGGACTCCGTTTTTGGTAATTGGAATCCTAGTATTAGTTTCAATTGGCAANATTATGTTTGGAATGCTTGCCTATTCTGCCTACCAAGACCGAGTTGAGGGTTCAGGAACAATGCTTGTAGGTTCAATTATGCTTAGTATTCAATGTATATTCTTTGACGCAATATTATGGAATGTTAAATTTCCATGGTAGTTATTCAACCTTCTTAGCAAAAGAAAACAGATTGATGTCAGAGCCCAGTGAATTGTAGGTATCAGCCATTCTTGAACTAAATACACTATTATCAAACTTTGATGCATGGTCAATTAAAGTTTGATCAAATTTTCTCTGCTCACCCTTACGTGATTTCCACTTAGAGTGCACCGAAAGAATTGCTTTTTTCCATGCCTCTATATCATCGGCAGGAAGGCAATAATTTTCTGGCATTAACTCATTATGCGAAGGTAAATCCGAACATAAAACAGGTAGACCACTCGCTAATGCTTCAAGTGGCGGATAGCCAAATCCTTCACTGGCTGAAGGAAATAATAAGCACTCTGAAGAACCTCTCAGCCCCATTAATTTGCTATCACTTACCGATGGGCCATGCCCTGTCCAATTTTTAATTCCATTTTCAATCGCTAAGTCGATTATGGCTGGAGTCCCATATTCACTTTCTGCTTGCCCAACATGATGTACTTGAATTTCTGTTAGAATAGAATTATCTAGAGAGCCTAATACTTGACAAATAAAATCCATTCTTTTTCTTGGGTCATGACTACCAACAATCAGAAGATTACATTTATCATTGAGCAGTTTTTGTTCTGTGTCTCGATTACTAGGAGAGTATTTGCTAACGTCAATACCCAATGGCACACATATTGACTTAACATTGGGAAAATGTCTTTGACAATCTTTCAATGTTGCTTTAGAATCGCAGACCAGTAAATTTGCACGAGACAAGCCTCTTTTCAAATTTTTAATATCTCGACGGCGATAACTAGGTGGGTTTTGCTCACCAATGTCGATTTCCTGCTCGCCTATTTTCATCTTTTTAGGAAATAAATGGAATAAATCGTGTACTGTAACGACAACTGGCAATTTACATCTCTTTGGAATTAGATGTGCTTGCTCTTGATCAGTGATGTGAACGACATCACAAGAGCCGTTGGAAACAGATTTACTAATTGCTTTCTTAACCGCTCTAGGATGAGAAAACCAACGCTTCCAAAGACGATAGAATGGAGATGCTCTTGGAGGCAACTCATATTCGCTAATAGAATCGATTTCCCATCCAGGGACACTGCCAGAACCAAGCAGGTCCGCTAAATTATGATGAGCTGAACCAAGGCCGGAATTACGACCAAGGATGCCTCCTCTAACTAGCAGAACCCGCTTGGCCATAGCCAGACCAAGGGCTCTCACCTATTGAAAGATGAGTCGCTTTGAATGGTTATTCACTCGTCTTCTTTGTTCATTGCCATAGCAGCAAGAACTAGACATGCAACTGCACCGAGGTACAATAGAAGTGCGATGTAATCAGTTGGTACATCGAAGTTAGTCCAATAACTCAAACCATTTTGATTTTGAACGATTGAACTTTCCATATCTTCAGCATCATCATCATCAATCATTGATGAAGACTTGATTACAAACACTTGGGTAAGGTTATCCATTGTAGGAGCAGTTGTCATCAAACTTGCATCACGTGTATCAAGATAGAATGTAGTTGTAGATTCTCCAGCAATAATCAGTCCAGATAAATCTTCGGACTTCAATGAAATATCGCTTCCTAAGTAAACTGGAAGTGCAGAAGGAGTTGCTGCAACTAATCCTGCTCCAACACCTAGAAGTTTAGCTTGGATTAAACGTGTCAATGGGTCTACAGTAGCAGAACAAGTATCTACTGGAATCTCCTTGACTGTAGATGTTCCATCACAAGTAATGTCAGCGATTGCATACCCTGAAACATCAACCTTGTCTCCTGAACCGGTTAGGAATCCTCCTGTGGTTCCATTAAGGTATTCTACGCTTACAAGTCCGAATGTAGCCATCATCATTTCTGTGCTTCTCCATGGTAATTCAGGAGAACCGTCTTCAAGAAGTGTTTCACCCAAATCGCAAGAAGAGGATTCACCAGTACAAACTGTGTAATTGGTTCCATCACCATTAGCAAGGCCACCAGAGCCGTAGTATGTTTCATTGGTCTCTAAAGAAGACCAGCCTAGAGCTGGGTCCATTGGATTTCCTGCAATAAAGGCGCTAACTGTATCTCTCCAGCCAAATAGCCAAGAACTAACTGGTTGAGTTAAGTAAGGCGTTGAACCGAAGGTATCTTGTAAGTAACCTGGGACGAAATCCCCAAAGATTGGCCCCATCATTAGAGTTCTTAGTGCACCGATTGTATTTGCATCAATACCACCATATAGCATTGAAATTGTTGACGTGTTCCATGTCTCTGGTAATGCAGGAGTTGGAGGATTTGTAGTGAAATCAAGCGGAGGGGTCATTCCAGATAGTTCACCATAGAGGAATAATCCAGCACCGTTAGCAGTTGCTAATCCTAAATCTCCGTATAGTAGGTTTGCTGTTAGAGCAGGGTCCAAGTCAACTGCTGGAGCACCAGAGGAGCCAGTCAGTGCAGTACCCCAAAGTCCACCCATGTTGAGAGAGTTGGTTAGGTAGCCGCCGTTTATTGGGTCTTCTCCACCAAAGGAGGCATTGACGAATTGTGCTGCATTCATTGTTCCAGTTCCGCCCAATAGGCCCAATTGAACTGAGGTTACTGAAGTAGCCCAGCCTGCAGCCCATGTTGCTACTTCACCATATTGTTCCATGGTCAATCCATAGGTTGACGTTGCTGTATCAGCATCAAGTCCTAAGAATGTTGCAATTCCAAATCCTGTTCCTGCTGCATTGGTTGCGATTAATCCAGTTGGATTGTCGGTTAGATGTCCTGCTGTAAGTAGATTGGTTACATTTACACCATCAAAGGAAACTCCCAGAAGGTTCTCCATTCTATCTGCAGAGCCATCATTATCCGATGGGTCAACATCTGAGTTACCACTGTGCCCTCCAAGAAGTGCGGGTGCAGAGAAAATAATACCTACTTTTGTGTGGAGTGCTTTGTCTCTAACTAATGTTTGATTAAAGTCAGGTACCACATCATCGGTTCCATCGCCGTCCAAATCCATCATTACAACGATATCTGGTGTTCCGGAGTCGGCATCATGATCGATCATCATTGGTGCAACATAGCCATATGTTGTTGCACGTTGCATAGTTGTTGAATTCAGTGGATCTGATGCTACAGCAATCCAATCATCTTCTGGGTCTCCAAGTCCCAAGAAAGCGACTGAACCTAATGGTTGAAGAAGGGAGATGTTGAAGTTAGCATCGAATGGGTGCATAGTACCCGAAAGAGCGGTTTCAATACCTTGGCTAAAGTCTGCTGCTGGTAGTGTAAGCGCATCTACTGGATTCATTGCTGCCCATGTTAGGTAAGCATTGGTTCCAAATAATTGACCAGAATCAGGAATAGTATTTGCAGCAATGTCCGCTGCTGTAGCAACACCGGCTTGAGTAGTGTTTAGGTCTTGACCCATCATTCCAACTGCGAAACCAGCCTTTGTAGCCTCCATGATTCCGTTAACTGCAATACCTGTCGCACCAATTGTTTGTGCTCTAAAAGCAATGTTTAGTTGAGATACTGGTGTGTCACAAGAAACTGCACTATCTTCAGCGCACTCGAATGACTTGACTTGATTATAAGTCATTGTACCTGCACTTTCATTATAGTCAACAATAGTCCTTGTATGAGTGATATCATAGGTGAAAGGCCCTACTTTCTCATACATAGGTGCGGCATTAGTTGCCATTACATCATCAACATTGGTAATATTCCAAGCGTAATAATCACGCTGAGATGTAGAACTTGCCCAATCAGATTCTGCTTCTGTACAATCATCATTTGCACATGCATTATCCTTGGTAAAAGTTTCAAAATTCTCTTCCACTGCACCTTCAACACCTGCTGTCGAAAGCATCGACAAAGGGGCACTCAAAACTAATAGCGCTAAAGCAGCGCCAAGCATCATCTTACTGTTATTTAACATACTCATCGGTTCTCGTCATAGCATCTAGGTGTTAAACATTACACCTAATGTTGCTAGAAATATCGGTTTACTAATTATATCAAAAACCGTCGAGACAATATATACATTTTTTTAATATATTTGGAAAAATGCTTGTTCTAAAAGTACCAAGTGTAAAAAGGGAAGTGCTTTTCGCTCGTATCGAACTACTAAAGAGTTGATAAAATGCCAGAACCTGTACAACGAATTTCTCATGAATCCTACTCTTTTTTGCAAGATAATATCGAATCAACAATAGCCATTGGTACATCGATTAGAGATACATTGTCACCTTATTCAAATCAAGTACCTTATGATACAAATTGGGAAGTTCAAGCAGCAGTTGAGGCTCTTCACGTGTTTGGTTCAAGATGGACCATCGAAATACTTTCTACACTATATATTGCCGGACCTAGAAGATTTAATGAAATGAAAAACCTTCTCGAAGGGATTTCTTCTAGAACTTTATCTGATAAATTGAGGCTTTTAGCCGAAGAGGGATTAATCATTCGACATGTAGATGATGGCCCGCCAATTAGAGTCAATTATGCTCTTAGTGAACATGGCAAAACATGTGGAAGGTTACTTTCTCCATTAGTTGCTCATCTAAAGATATACACTGGTTCAGTTCAAGTCGGTGAATAATTTATATTTTCATTCGGATGTGTCGGTGAAAAGATTATCTATGTCTTGATTTTCAATTATAATCATGCGTAAGAATGTACTACTGCTATTGACTTTGACATTAATTTTTGCCTTGCCCAACGTTTCTGCTGATTTCCCTCCTGAACCTGAGGAAGATTGGTACTTGATCGATTATGGAAATGTACTATCAGACAATGAAGAAATTGAAATGGTTAGTAAATTAATGGATGTTCAAAATTCTACTGGGGCTTTAGTGAGAGTTGTTACAATTAACTCAATGTATGATTTAGGCGTAGATACGTATGACACTTATTTCGATGAAGATAATGGATACGCAAGAGAAATGTATCAATATTATGGCATGGAAGGCGGAGAAAATGAAACTATTCTAATCGCACTTTCCGCCGAGGATAGACGATTTAAATTCGTCATGCCTGGCCATTCGACATTTGCCCAACAGCAATCTCAAGTTGTCTTTGATGATGATGTCGCACCATACCTAGGTGCCAATCAATGGAATAAAGGGTTGAATAAAGCAATAGATGGGATTGAACCATACGCTGCTGATGACATTACTACACTTCCTAAAATTATCTTTTGGGGGTTGTTGGTATTTGCAATTCTTTGTATTCCAGTAGTTGTTAAGAAAGCAAAGAATGATTATAATAAGACGAATTACAATGATGTTGAATCTAGAGTTTCTTATAATCGTCTGGTAAAAGAGTCTCTTATTCAAAGAAGTGAATTAACTTTGAATGCCATGGACGGTTCTGAAGATTCGAAAGCAAAGTGGGAATTATTAGAAGACATCGATACGATTAAGAAATTTGACGAGTATGGTGAACAACCATTAATTGGTTCACAAAAGAATCATTTGGCCATGGTTAGGCTTACCAAGAGAGCTGATGACCTAAATATTGAAGAAGATAACATCCTCGAGTTAGAAAGTATTGATGAAGATATTGAAAATATCAATAAACATGTTTCAACCAAAGATTCTATCGGTTTTGGAGCATATGTTTTCCCGGCAATGTTCTTCATTGTGGCAATGCTTCTGTTTAACCTTGGATTAAAGAGTGTGGGACTAAGCATTGATGAAATAATAACTAATTTCGAAACTATCAACGGTTTTTACATGATCTTAATTCCAATTCTACTTACTACTATATTCACCCTTGCCATAACATTTGTAAAACCGCTTAAATTTGCTCTTTCAATGATCTTAGCTGCCATTCTATTCCCTAATTATGCTAAAAATATGATGATTATTTCTCCTACACTCAAGCCCATAAGCAAGACTACAAATGCCTCGGGTGCAGTTCTAATTCCCGGTTTCTTAGGCGTCACCGGTATGCTGAGTATGGATGGATTCCATGTTTTTTCAACTGGAAGAGATGAATATGGAAACGAAATGTATGATGTTCAAAGGGATTACAGTTCATCTGATAGTGGCGGAAGTAGTTGTGGCGGCGGCTGTGGCGGCGGCGGCTGTGGCGGCGGCGGCTGTGGCGGTGGCGGCGGTTTTTGAGGACTAGAAATGGAAATATCAACATTAGAATCTCTTCATGAAGGAAAGATTCCTATAGAATCTCATCGAAGATTATTATCTTATACAGTTGGTTCTGATGATGTTGAATTACCTTTCACACTAAGGTTAGCACAAGAAAATGGTTGGTCATTGGTTTATTCTAAACGTGTCTTTGAAGAATATAAACGGTTTTGTTACATGTGTATGCACTCAAAAATAGCGTGCACTCCTTCTTTAGATGTAGACCAAGCATGGCACTTACACCTAACTTATTCTCATGATTATTGGAAAAGATTCTGCCCTGAACTGCTCGGTAAACCGCTTCACCATGGACCGACTCTAGGAGGTAACGACGAAGACGTAAAATTCTTGGAACAATACAACGAAACATTACAGTTCTACGAGCAAGTATTCGGCGTTGTACCACCAAAAGATATCTGGCCACATGCAAATATTAGATTCTCTAATACCCTCAGATTGAGATGGGTTGATTTATCCAAAGTTTATGCAATTGAAAAGAAAAAATTATACTGGTTGGTTCCATTGATGATTTCTTTTACTGGCATAATTACTATTTTTGGTATGAAGTTTCTAAACATATAAAATTGAACAAATACGGGATGCTTTAACAAAGGAGAAGGTTAAGGCGAATTTATGCCTTTGTTAGCACAGTGGGTTAGACAGCGCCCTTGGTTGGCTGCTGGAATCGCTAGTGCAGCAGGTGGTATCGCAGGTGTCGCTGGCTCAATGGCAGCCGCTGCTAGTGCTGTTGGTGCACTTGCATGGGGTGGTGTTTCTTCTAAGTCCAGAGATAATGACCATCCACTAAGACGAAGGGTTTTGACTACTCTCGAAAAACATCCTGGCCTTTGTTACCGTGAATTGCAATCGACACTAAATGCTGCTAATGGAACTCTTCGCCATCACCTTGATGTCTTACAATCTCGAAGAAGCGTCACTGTAATGCCAATTAATGGAAGAACCTGTTATTTTGCTGGCGCACCTACTCAAATTGAAGTTCTAAAAGGAATATCAGTAAATGAGCAAAGAGCGGCAAGATCACTTCCAATCGGACTCTCTCTAGTTCAAAGACTAATCATCGAAGACATCGTCAAAGAAGGAATCCCCCGCTCACAGTCTGACTTAGCGAGAAGAATCGGTAGAACAAGAGCTACTGTACACTCTGCTATCAAAGTATTAAGACGAAGAGGCATACTTAGGGAAGATAGAATCGAATTAATGCCTCATATCGACATGGACATAGAGTGGCATGGAACTCATGGTGTCGATTATGATTGGGTCGATGAGCGTCGTTGAAATTCTACTAGAATTTTCGCCTCTTGAGAGCCAATTAATACATAGTCTTCAAAGACCTTCGCCATAGCCTAATATTTGAGCACGATGTTTAGAGTCCGAATTCAAGAGGTTGCACTACCAACTAGTGAAAGAGACCTAGATAGTTTGGTTTCCTGGTTCATCGACTCTTTGAGTTTAATTCGAAAAAAGGGCGAAGAAATGGCAGACGGTGGAAAGGCAAATCCGGTTCACAGACTTTTACGAGATTACTTATTTGCTCAACCAGAAATAGGGTGGGATGCCCAGATGTTAGCCGATGAGTTGGCATTAACACCCGCTTCTCTAAATCATCATCTTACTCGTTTAGTTCAAGCCGGAATAATCGGTTATACCAATGAAGGAAAAGGATGGCGTCGATATTATCTAAGAGGCGGTACAATCACCAATGCAATCGAATTATTTTCACTTCAATGTAAAACAATTGTAGCACAAAGACTGAGCCTTNTTGAGAAAATGTGGGGGCGTGAAAATCCAAGACTGATTCTTGAACTACCAGAAAATGATTCACCACCACTTAGTTTGGGTATCGCAGACCATCGGCCTTTGTTAAGCGATAGTGAGGAAAGTATCTTATCACAATGGATGGGTGATTTTGGTTTGCTTGGAGAAAGACCTGGAAAGGAGATNAAAGCTGATTCGGTTTCAGCGCAATTATTCGAATTATTATTGACTCGAGATGCTCCNCTATCACTCGATGAAGCGGCTGAACATGTCGGTGTCCAAAAAGCACGTATTGGAAGAATTATGGAACGATTTAGAAGTAGTTCAATGGTTGAAAGAATACCACGAACCGACCGTTTAGCAATTGCTCTTTGGACTGCTATGACCACTCAATACCAAAGAAGAGGAGAAGACTGGATGCTAAAGAAAGGCGGATTTCAAAGAATCTTAAACACAAAGAAGCAATCTTCGATATTAATGAAACTCAAAAAAGGTAAACTGACAATAGAACAAGTTGAAAGNGAAATGAAAGGTATTGAACCTAAACAACAGATGTTGCTACTAAATTTACTCGGTGGAAGGCTGCCACTTGGACACAGAATGTCTGGAGAAGATTCATCTCAAACCATGCGCAAGGTTCAGGACCAATTGGACCGAGTACTAAGGAGAATGAGAAGAGTAGCAGAGATGCTCGAATCAAACCTTAGTGAATAATAGTGTCCAATCCTTGAAAAACAAGACGGTCAAGCACTAGATGTGAGCGAGTTTATTGGTAACAAGCCTGGCATGTGGGATGGTGAGCCTCGCCCATTATTTCTTGCCCCAATGTCNGGTGTAACCGACCTTCCTTACCGCTTGCTTGCAAAACAATGCGGGGCTGATGTGACGATTACCGAATTCACCAATAGTACTGCTCTTAGTCGAGAGGCTGCTGTTTCATGGCGAAAAATGGAATCACATGAAACCGAAATACCATTCATACCACAGATCTTTGGTGGAGATGCAAATGATATGGCTACTGCTGCAGAAATGCTAGCACCAAATGCTGATTTAATCGACCTCAATTTTGGATGCCCTGCACCTAAAGTCACCAAAATATGTGCTGGTGCTGCCCTTATGGGAGAACCTGATAACTTGGTATCTATGGTCGAGGGAATTGTTGATGCTGTGGATATACCTGTTACTGCTAAGATGAGACTTGGAACTGGTGCACAACAACATAACGCCATTGAAATTTGCCAGCGCTTGGAAGAAGTTGGTACTCAGCGACTCTGTGTTCATGGCAGAACCCTAAAACAAAGATACTCGGGTGAAGCAGATTGGAATTACATCAAGAAGGTCGTAGATTCAGTTGAAGTTCCTGTTATTAAA
>NHGH02000030.1 GCA_002172355.2 Euryarchaeota archaeon TMED132 | reverse complement strand
TCGTATCCTCAACTTTTTACCATTTTTAGTTACTGTTTTATTGCTTCTTCCGGCATGAAGTAAATGGGAGTTATATTCTGGTTCAACAAGTGGTCTGCTGGAGGTTCTCCTCATCGTAGTAGTTCTCCTTGCTTTGAGTCTACGGCTTGATTTCTGCGGCCTCTGTGCTACAATTGTTTGCTCGATGTCTAAATTCCACTGAACCATGTGTAGACATCGGCATTTGCACTATAAAGCGTTGTTTAACTCAATCGCGTACTAAACTCAATAATTGGGTGATTTCAAACGGTTATTATCAGTCGTCAAAAACTTCTACTTCAACCATTTTTTTGACAAACTCGGTCATCTTAGATTTGAATCTGGTTGCCCTAACTATGTGATTATCTATCCAGTGATAATTTCCACCTCTTGGCTTGCCAAATAGACATGAATGCCATTTGAAACCGTGCTTAGAAAGCCACTGTTCGGTAACTCCTCTGTGTTCTTCGGCCCTTGCTGTAAAGAAACATATTTGATGGCCTTCATCATACCACTTGTTGATTTGGTCTGCCACTCCTTCATAGCATTCTGCAGTAGCCATTCGCTCAGGTTCTTCATTTGGTATATCTTCGCAAATCGTTCCGTCTATATCGATAAGAAAGTTTTTCACTTCATCTGGCAAAGTAGGGGAAATTGCCAAGCCTCTTTCGTCGACTTTGTCAACTAAATCAGTCATATTTGCTGCTAAAGCACGAGGCTATTGAATAAATCGTTATTTTTCATTCATTATGGTGATGGATGAATGAGGTTCCGCATACACGGCACCATACTTTAGTGCCATCTTTTCTTGGTGTTGTTCCTGAAATATCTATTTCAACCCCGCAAACACACTTTGCCATAACGCCCATAATTTACCCCAAGAGGTCGAACTTGATGAACTAAACGCTTCAAGAGAATGTTTGCCACGACTCAAAACGCATGAAAATCTTACTAGAAGAAAATCCTTTTACTTCACTACACCTAATATATTCCACATTACCTCCAGCTAATTCAATCATTGACGTAATATTGCCTTCTTGAAGAGCCAGGGACTCTCTATCAATTATTGCCCAGCCACGAATAACTGTAGAATGTTCTGTTGAAAGTAATGGTAGTAATTCGGGTAAATGTTCGATACTGTGATGAGGTAAATTAACCAATAAATAATCGATTTTATGCTCATTGCCAAGTTCATCTTTCCATTTACGGGCATCGATATTCTTTATTTCGAGTTCGTTTAATATGTTTGGTGATTTTGAAATAAAGTGTTCAATATTGCCTTTTAATAATTCAAATGATGCGGGATTCAAATCCCCAGCATAACACTCTGAAACTAAATTATCTTCTGTTAAAAGAGAGGCCAGGCTGGGCCCCACTCCCGCGTATGGGTCACAAATTCTGAGTGGGCGGGAAAGTTGTTTCCTCAGTTTTTTGGCTACTGAAAGATTGTCTTCTCTTTCTTTGGATAGGCGTGCTGAAAAATATACCTTGGCGGGATCTGTGGAAATCAATACGCCGTTTTCTTTGATTTGGGTAATTGTCGAGATGTCTTCGTTTCTCGAGGCTAGTGGTTCGAGGTCCCTTACGCGGAATTCTCCAATAACTCCATTATCCGCGCACACTAATCTTACCGATGGTAATTGTTTAAGCATGGCTTCAGCGATTTGGTTTCCGTATTGGCGGGTTTGTTGTTCTAACTTAACAATCAAAATATCTCCTTGAATTTCATAGGAGTTGGGTAATTCCTCCCCAATATCTTGGAGTAGTTTTTGGTCGAGGTGCTCACTCCAATGTTCCGGCCCTTTGGTGAGCCCTTGTGCTGAAAAAATGCTGTTATTTGACCAACACTCGTCACTTTCTGGGGGCGCCGTTTCCGACAGAGGGATGCCTTTCAGTCCACCTTCTAGCGATAAGACACCTGCGCCTTTTTGTAACCAATTCTGAGTTCGACAAAGTTCAAGCCAATGCTGGGTTTCCGCACTCGGCACTCTCAAATGACGCATAGGCTTCGCCCTATCTAAGCAAGAGTGAGGTTTGAGGATGACGGCTGGAAATAGTACAGAATTACCAAAATCCGGATTGTTGTTGATTGGCATGGGCCCCGGGCAAATTGGTTCTATGACTATCGAGGCAAGAAATGCTGCGAAGTCTGCAGACTTTAGGCGTTATGAAGCATATACTGCGCTATGGCCAGCCGATGAATTAACAAAGTTAGAAGAAGATATCGGAGATATTGAAATGGTCATGCGCCCAGAGGTTGAAAGCCCAACAGAATTACTTGATTTGGCTAAAAATCATTTAGTTGCATTGCTAATTGTAGGAGACCCTTTGCAAGCAACTACGCATGTAGATATTCAATTGCAAGCGCTTGAAGCAGGAATAAATTGCATGGTGTTCCATGGAATCTCAATTACAACTCTGGTCACTGGCGCTGTTGGATTATCCAATTATCGATTTGGAAGACAGACAACAATAACCTATCCTTATGGCGGATGGGTCGCTACTTCACCGTTGGAAGTTATCGCTGTGAATCTTTTTCAAAATCAGCATACTCTTGCATTACTGGACTTAGACCCTACTGGAGCTGGTACTGGAAAACAAGTCCCAATGCAGCCGAAGGATGCCTATGATTCTCTAGGTTTGATGAAAGAAAAGTTATCTTCAACCATATCTGATATGTCTGAAGAAAGTACTTTTGATTCTATGAAAAAATTAGCATTCAAGGAATTTGTTGCCAACGGTCTTGATTCTATCAAAGTAGTACTATGTGCCGATATGGGTACTAAAGAAGAGAAAATTACCTATACCACGGTTGGAGATTTGAAAAATACTGATGGTGGGAGGTTAAATTCTCTCATTTTCCCTGCAATTACGAGTGAAGTTGAAGAGAAGGCCCTGCTTCGTTGGCAATAGAGAGGTGTTAGAATATGTCTGATGAAATGTTAATACTATTCTCATTCCTGGTATTCATGACATTTTTCGCTGGTGTTGGATTAGCCTCAATGCGTGTTAAAGAAGACACTACTGATGACTATCTAGTTGCTGGAAGAGGAATGCATCCTGCACTTGCTGCTCTTTCGGCTGTGAGTACTTGGAATTCAGGATACATGTTCATCGGGTTCATCGGATTTATTTTCATTAGTGGATATTCTGCGATATGGATTGCAGTTGTTTCTACCATAGGGCAATTAGTCGCTTGGATTTGGTTGTACAAATATATTCAAAAAGAAGGAAATGAAAGAGGGTTACGTTCTCTATCTTCATTGGTTTCAAATGAAACTGGGGCGCCAGAAGCAAAATTAGCTGCGATTCTATCGGTATTTTTCCTTTCGATATATGCTGCTGCTCAATTAACTGCAGGCGGGGTTGCGCTCAATTCAATGCTTGGTTGGTCGGAAATAGCCGGTATCCTAATCGGTTTTGTTCTAGTTGTTGCATATTGTTATGCTGGCGGAATAAGGGCTTCGATTTGGACTGATGCTGCTCAGTCTTGTGTAATGATTGTTGGCTCTACAATTCTTTGTATGGTAGCATTAGGAAAGGTTGGAGGTTTCTCTGGGCTTCATGACACAATTGCTGGAATTGATGCTAATATGGTCAATATTTATCCATCTGGATTGAAATTCGGGGCAACTCTTTGGGTTGCCGCTTTCTTCTTGGGCGGATTGGGTGTTGCAGGGCAGCCTCAAGTAGTATCAAGAGTAATGACGTTGAAGGATGATAAAGATCGGAAGCAAGCAATGGTATGGTTTTTCGTTTGGCAAACTCCATTTATTGCTCTAATGTTTTTGATTGGTCTTGCTTGCCGTGCAATATTCCCCGAAATGCTAGCAGAAGATGCTGAATCTGGATTACCAAGACTTGCTCAAAGTCTCAACCCTTTACTTGGTGGAGTTATTCTAGCATCGATTTTTGCTGCAACTATGTCTACTGCTGACAGTCAAGTTTTGGCTTGTACTGCTGCTATTACTGATGACGTGAAACCCGAATGGAATCAAGACCATGGCAAGACAAAGAAAGTCACTTTAGCGGTTGCTGCATTTGCAACTGCTATTTCCTTAGTCGGTCAACAATTCCCTGGATTTGGTGACTCGGTATTCATTCTAGTTGTATTTGCTGTATACGGACTTGGAGGAATATTTGTGCCTCTTATCCTAATTAGAATGGCGGGTTATGAGCCCGATTCTAAGCATACAATTCTGATGATGGTTGCAGCATTGTCCGGCGTATTGGTATGGACTGCGGCTGCGGCTCGCTACTTTGATGGAGATTGGCCAGGCGGTATTTTCCCATCGGTTCCCGGAATAGGTGCTGCATTTGCTGTCCACTTCTGGCTCTGTTGGAGACGTGAAGAATCCATGGATAACCCGTTTGGCAGATACGCCATTCCAACAAGAAAATTCACCGCTGTTGGTGCTGTTATATTGTTGGCTTTCGTTGGAGTAATGGAAGGTAGTTACTCTGCATTATCCCCTGAAGAGGAAACCTCTGAGAGTGGTGCTTCGGGGTATCAGTTAAATTATACAGTAACTCAAAATATCAAAACAGAAACTCTGACTATTGGTAATGGGGACACGGTTGAAGTTAATTTCGAAGTCCCTGAAACCTCTAATGCGATTATATCTGTGAGTCTGTTTGTTTCGTATGGTGAAACGGCAACCGAAGTTGTTGGAACTGCATGTGATGAAGTATTTACAACGCCGGATTTCTCTGATTCAAATGGACCTCATGATACAGTTAATGATGCCCCATCCTCTACAACAAATTGTGATGGAAATAATCAGTTAATGGCTTCTGTAATCACAGATTCAAACCTTTCCATATGGGCTGAGAATGGCACTGGGGATTACTCTCTTGATGGCACAGATATGGAATTGAAAGAGATTAGAGAAATAATGGGTGATTCGTTTAGAATGCAAGGATTTTATTCCTCGGATGTGGCTGTTGAAACAAACCATCCAATTCCGGGGGCAAATGACCCTGGGGAAACTATTACCATCACTTGGGTTGCATTGACTTTTACACCTGAAGAAGTAAAGATGGCTTCATAGAGTTAGTTTCATTCCTTGAGCGCCTATCTTCCAGCCCATTGATTCTACAGTTCTAAACGCAGAACTAGATTTATCATAAAGCGGGTTTGTATGATTAAGATGAATGAAATAAACGTCGGCATCATCNGGTAATTTAGTTCCTAAATGCGCAATNGTTTGACTCACTGGAGGGTGTGGAACTTCTGCCTGAGAGCGCCCTGAGAGTTCATGTTGAGACCAAAAAGTTCCATCGATAAAAGCTGTATTGATTTCTAATTTTTCAAACCATTCTCTAATTAATTTACACCCATATAAATCCAAAGTCTCCTCCCAAGTATCATGGTCTGGTAAATAGAGTAAGGATTTGTTCTCGCCTCTAATTATGAATGCATGCATATCTGATAATTCGTCACGATGTGGTACGATTATTGGCTCTATACTCTCTGTGCCAAATTGAATTTTTTCACCAGTCTGAAATGGACTTATTTCAAAAACACCTTGATCTAACATCAAAGACCATTGTGGGGTTGCGTGTATCAAATCAGCCATTTTCTGAGATACGTGTAACTTAATCCCTTTTGCACCAATAGTTTCTCGGCCAAATAATCCAAGTCCGTCGACATGGCCAAAATGTGCATGGGTCAGCCAAACGTGTTTGGGATTATTTTCACCCCAAATCTTGAGTTGTTCTCCAAGGTTTCTAGTAGCATCAAAAAGATGTTTACTTTCGTCTATTAATGAGAGCCCTAAAGAGGTTGGATACGCTACTTCATCGTGTTTTACATCCTTGCAGCATGGCATTTGGCATGATGGTTGGGGACGCCCTCCATCTTGTGCGATTCCAAGTAAGGTGGCCTCGGCCATGAGCATTGGACTGGTTTCTATTTGATGAATTATACAGTAATAATTCTTAGAATATAAAACCTCAACAAATCGAAGAACTCAAACCATACTCAATGTTGGAACTGTTGAGGGGAGTTTATGGCAAAACCAGCACAAGTCGAATTCCCTGGACAAAAAAAGACCAGAGTTAGGATGCGTGGAACGAAGCATGCTAACGAGGCGACTGTCAAAAAAATCACAAAGGAGCTCAATCGTTTACTTGAAAACCCTCGCTCGCATCTTCCTGCGATGACTTGGAGTGGAAAATTACGTTGGGGTAGAACTGATTCTGTGACTAAAACTCTAAGACAATTAGAGAGAGTAATCAAGAAGAAGAATGACATTAAATGGCTCAGTAAAAAAATGATGGCAAAACGAGGAGACCCTGTTGCAAAGGCATTCGCAGGCTCTTTACATGCTTGTCATGATGAAGAATTTACTACTGTTGGTAAATTTACATCTGGTTCTTTTGGTAGTGCTTCATTTATTCGCCGTGGAGACGGAAAGCAAGGTTACTTAGCAGGATTGCAAAATTACTCAAATCTCACTCTTCGAATGCTACCTTGGGAAGAACATGCAAAGCGAGGTATGTACTTTTTTTCATGGAAAGGTGGATTTGTTTGCACTGGTCCAAAACCAAATCCGCCCAATGAATGGGTTGACGATGTTTTAGACCGCTCAAGATTTAATTTCAAAACTGAAGATATTGATGGTGTCAAAATTTGGCATACTGAAGACGTTGATGCTTCGACTATAATCGAGTCTAATGCTTCCGATTCGGGGTGCATTAAATTTACATTTAAAAATGGCCAAATTGTTGTAATCGGCTTTGAGTCAATGGAAGGGGTATCGAAGAAGGAATCGTCTTTCATTCACCATTTGGCGCTATCTATGCTGCCACCATTTCTACCTTCAATACTTGATGTTGAAGCGATTTGGAAACCTGAAGGTTGGCCTTTGGATAAACCACTTCCTAAGGGTTCTGTTGAAGGTGTTGAAAAAATAATAGATGCTTGGCAGGGACTGACTATGAATGAAGGAATGGTCACCAAAGCCATCAAAAGGTCGATTCTCGATTCGATAGATGATGGTTTGATTATCAGTTCAAAGTGGGTTGGGACAATGGAGCATTCAGAGGTTTTCGCGGCACTTGAAGGCACCCCCGGCTCTGCGGATGAAAGAGACCTGGCAAGTCATATTTTATTGGCTGGTGTAGAAGGAGTCAGTGAAGAAGAAGAAGGCATTAGAATCAATGCCAGAGGTGAGATTTCTGAAAGAAAAACCCCAACTGTAGAGGTCATTGATGGAGCCAGTTGTGGAGATATACTGACTGCTTTGTGGGAGGATTATGGACTCAATGCACTTGCTAGTATAGGAATTAGTGGTGATGAGGGCGAAGAGATTTGGCATAAACAAAATAAGAAACCCAAACCCTTTGGTACTTTTTTGAAGAGTTTAGACTCGGCAAGGGAGTCTGCAAAATTAGTTGCTAGATTTACCACTAAAATTGGAGAGATGGGTGGCGCATCTGGCCATATTCATGACTTGGTAAGAGTTGGCCTAATGGATGGTTTGGGTAAAGCCGAAAGGATGGCTACTGCAAGGCATGATTCAATTGAAAAGGCCGCTGCGTCTTGGGCTTGGTTACTTGCTGTTGGCCGTTCTTCAGGACAAGAATGGCATTTCGATGGAGATGCTAGAAATCGGGCTAGTGCTTGGATGGGGGCTACAAAGGCCTTGGTTCTAGCAGGTGAAAATATTCTATCTTGTGAAGAAGAAGATTTAGAAGAAATGAGAAATTCATGGGATAGTGCAGTAAAATCCTTATTGAAAGATACTGGTGAAAGTTGATCACTTGACGTTGGCAAATCCTCTTTCGATATCTGCCCACAAGTCTTCAATGTCTTCAATTCCAATACTCATTCGAACATAACCAGGAACAAGTCCAGCGGCATAACGCACGTCTTCTGGAATCATCATATGGCTGGAATTAAATGGGCATTCAACCAATGATTCTACACCGCCTAAACTTGTTGCTTCGTATATCATTGTCAAACCTCGCATGAAAGATAATGCTGCAGGGTCGCCGCCTTTGACAACAAATCCGATCATTCCGGTTCCTTTTGGCATTATTCTTTGAGCAACTTCATAGTCATCATGAGATTTTAAAGTTGGGTGATTCACTTTCTCTATCATTGGATGGTTCTCTAATCTTACCGCCAACTCGGCTGCATTATCACAGATTTTTGGCATTCTAACGTGTAGAGTCCTCATACCCCTTTCTAACAAGTAACAATTATGAGGGTCTGCACTTCCTCCAAAATGCACTTTACGGTGGAAGATATTCTCAATGTGTTCGTTTGAACCGACAACTGCCCCTCCAATAATGTCTGAATGGCCACCAAGATATTTGGTAGTTGAATGAATTACTAAATCTGCGCCCATCGAAAGAGGTTGACAGCCCCAAGGAGAGGTGAATGTATTATCTACGATACACAAAAGACCATGCTTTTTAGCAATCTTAGCCATTGCTTCTATATCACATACTTTCAATACTGGATTTGTAAGTGTTTCAATGTAGAGGATTTTGGTATTTGGTTGGATTGCTGCTTCGTATGAAGATGGGTCTGTCATGTCAGACATTGAGACCTCGATGCCAAATCTCGGGAGTTCTTCGGTTAACAACCCATAGGTTCCCCCGTAAACATCTGTTGAAGCCACTATGTGGTCTCCTGCAGACAAGAATGTCATCAAAGTTGTCGAAATAGCAGCCATTCCAGAGGCGAATACTTCAGCGTCTTCTCCACCTTCTAGTGCGCACATTTTCTGACAGACTGCTTCGGCATTAACCGATGTTATTCGCGCATAAAGAAGCGTGTGGTGGGCTCCGGCCGCCCAACCCGCATACCTTTCATCAGTCAATTTATATGTCGAAGATTGGAAAATGGGGGTATTGACCGCATCGCCTACGTGTTGTGTTCCTGAATGTACTGCCTTGCTACCAAAGCCCTCGAAATCATTTTCTGAATTATCTGACATAGACTTATTCCCCTAAAACACTCTAATGATAGGAGGGTTTTGAACGATGCGCTTAATTTCTTATTCTTCTTCTTGCGAATCGCCGTCTCCTCCAAGAGATTCCACAATGATGTTTCCGATGAACAGAGAGCCTCCTCCGATGGCTATCCAGAAGGTCCAGTCCACCATGCCCAAACCAAGTCCAATCGCGGTTGCCCAAACCGGTTCAAGGGCGTAAATTATCGCTGCTTGGACCGGGTGAAGATATCTCTGGAACAGGTTTAGCATTAGCAAACAAAAGAAAGTACCTCCAAGCCCGAGTAATAATACAGGCATTAGTACTCCTTGTGAAACAACTAGAGTCCATTGCTGTGGTTCTGTTCCTTCCCCTAAAACAAAAACCATCAGTATCGAAGAAATCGTAACAACGATGAACGAGGTTGTAGATACGCCTATTGGGTCTCTTTGTAAGGTAATTCGCTGTGTGAATATTATGTGAAGTGCGAATAATGCCGCACAAATTACCGTTAATAATTCACCTATGCCCCATGAAACATGTGGCGGACCTTCGATGAATCCTGCTCCGAAGGTCGCAAGTAGAACCCCTGAAATCAAAATTCTTGTTGGTCTTTTCTTAGCCAAGAAAGTCGTTATAATTGCAGTAAATACTACGTAAAGAGATGTTAGAAAGGCCGATACTGAAGGATCTATGTCGTCTAAACCGACCATCTGTGAAAAATATGCTAAAAACATCAATACTCCGAGCAAAATTCCGTCTTTCCACATCGCTTTGTCTTTTAGAGCAAGCCTTGCTTTGGAAAAGAAGGCTAGCATAACTATGCTTGCAATCGCAAATCTAGCTGCTACTAATGTGGCAACTACTCCGTTTTTTCCATATTGCGCTTTTTCAAATTCAAGATTTTCCAATGCTTGCTTCATCCAAATGAATGTCGCGCCCCACACCAGCGTAACTGCGAGAAGGGCATAAATCGCTTTACGCCTTTGTTCAGGAGAAACATTTCGGGCCAGAAAATCAGCGCCTATTGGTGCTGTATTACTCTCGCCCATAACATGGGGAATCAAATTCACCGCATGAGCCTAATGGTTGTAATTTGATAATATGCATGAATGATTGACGCGAAGCCTCAAGAAGCGGGTCCTTTCTGCCTAGTACATGGCTACTGATGCGCGCTCTTGGGAGTTGCCAATAGATACTGGTTCAATGCCAAAAAATGGCGCAGAGTTTGATGCAATAATAGTCGGCGGCGGCCCAGGTGGTTCGTCTGCAGCCGGTTATTTAGCAAAGGGCGGAAAGAAGGTTTTGTTTATAGAAAAAGGTGTTTGGCCTAGAGACAAAGTCTGTGGAGATGCTGTTGGAGGTAAATCATTAGGCCATGTTAAAGAGTTAGGAGTCAAGGATAGATTGGAAAAAACTCCACATTTTCGAGTTACAGGAATAAAATTCTCATCACCAAAAGGCCATACTGTACGTGTTGCTTTACCTGAAGACGATGTCGAAAAAATGGAAGCGGGTTACTCTTTACCAAGAGTTCAGTTCGACCATCTGCTTTTCGATGAATGTCAAAAGTTGGTTCGTGATGCTAATGGCTCGGTGATTCAGGGGGGCGATGTGAAAACTGTTCTCTTTGATGATGGAAATGGTGGAGAAGACCCCGGCAAAGGTAGCAAAGATAGTCGACATGCTGCTGGTATCGTTGTTCAAATTGGCGGGAAAAAAGGAGAGGAGTTCTCCTTTTATTCTAAGGAAATTATCGGGGCTGGAGGATATCGGTGCCCGGTTGCTAAGGCTTTAGTCGAGGATACTTACGAAGAAAATATGGTAGATAGAACTCATTATTGCGGAGGATACAGAGAGTATTGGAGTAATGTCAAAGGCTGCACCGATAATTCTGGAGATATAGAAATCCACTTTGTCGATTCAGTCGTACCTGGATATTTCTGGCTATTTCCTGTGGCAGAAGGAGTTGTCAATGTTGGCATTGGAATGGTCATGAGTTTGATGGATAAGCAAAAGAAAAAGTTGAAGGCAATGCAGAAAGATGTTATCGCAAATCATCCTCTTTTCAAAGAACGTTTCAGTGAAGCAGAATTAGTTCCTGGAAGTGCAAAGGGTTGGCAATTACCATTTGGCTCGCCCCGTAAAAAAGAAAAATTACAACCCCGAAGAAATACCATGAATGGTATCAGATTGGTCGGTGATGCTGCCTCACTGGTTGATCCTTTTTCTGGGGAAGGCGTGGGTAATGCTTTGGTCAGTGGAGAGATGGCTGCAAGACATATTATCGAAAAAATACCTCATAATGTATACCAAGATGAATTATGGAGTGTTCTTGGCCCAGAATTGAAAAATTCTTTCAACATGCAAAAATTAAGCAGGCGAAAATGGTTGTTAAACTGGTTTGTCGGCAAAGCAAGTAAAAAACCAGCACTACAAGAAATGATGACTGAAATGATAGCAAGTAAAGAAGCACAAGAAAATCTACACTCTCCATGGTTTATGTTCAAGACCCTGATGTTTTAGGTGATTTAATGAATAAAGAATTGACTGAAATCGATGCTGTTTTTCTAGACTTAGATGGGACCATTTACCTTGGTGGCGAATTGATTCCTGGTGCAATTGAATTTCTGGAACGTTGCCAAGAAAAAGGTGTTAGGCGGTTTTTTCTTTCCAATAACTCGAGTCGCTCGGTTAAACAATATCTCTTGAAACTGAATAGCCTAGGAATCCCTGCGACTTCTGAAGATGTTTTACTTTCGACTCATGATTTACTTTCATGGTTAGATAGCAACAATGTCACCGATACATGGTTGGTTGGAACAGGTGGAATGAAAGAAATGCTGGAAGATGCAGGTATTTCAACAGAAAGTGAAAATCCACAATTTGTTGTTTTGGGATATGATACTGAGATAAGTTATGATAAAATTTCAACAGCAAGTATACATTTGCACTCGGGAGTTCCTTTGGTGGCTAGTCACCCTGACATGGTTTGCCCTTCACCTGATGGGGGGTTGCCAGACGTAGGAGCGTATCTTGCAATGTTCAAGGCTACTACTGGTGTTGAGCCTGTTCACATAACTGGTAAGCCTAATCCTGGGATGATACTGCATAAAATTGAGGCTTTGGGCCTAGACCCTTCTCGTTGCGCCATGGTTGGTGACCGGTTGTATACCGATATCGCTATGGCTTCAAGGGCGAACTGTGTGGGAATATTGGTTCTATCGGGCGAGGCTACTTTAGAGGACCTAGAGAACATTGGCAAAGATGATGATGAAATGCCTGACATCATTGTAGAAAGTGTAGCAGACCTGCTGTGATGTGTGATTATGAGTTTCAAGAAGCGCTGGACTTGGTGGCGAGAAAGGTGCAAGAAATTTCCCCCAGATGACATCCATAGAGCTGGTGATTTAGCTGAGATGAGATTATCTAAATTATCTAGAGCTGCGGGTAAAAAGAATGGTTGGAAGGTGTATGAATCTGTAAGGATCCCTGACCCTGATGGTGGGCGAAGAGAAATTGATATGGTAGTTATTGGCGGTAATATGATTTTGATTGTTGAGCAGAAACACTGGTCGGGGTCTTTTAGAATTACTAAAGAACATCATTTTATTCAGACCAGAAATAGAGGTGGAGAGCATAATCACGATGGTGTTGCTGATAGAATTGCTAGAAAGGCCAGATTATTGGCGGCACTACATAATGAGAGATTGGGTTTGGAAGAAGGGCCTGAGGTTCGCGTGATAGTTGCTATGACTCATCCTCGCCTTGAATGGCCAAAAATACCAGAGGATTTGGCTGGAGAAATGGTTGATGAACAAGGTATGTTAGATATATTGAAACAGGTATCTCCGGGAAAATTAAATCCTGATCTAGTGGAAACACTAGATGGTTTCAATACTTGGGATGAGGTTCATCTAAATGGAGGTTTGATGCTTAAGGGGGACGTCCATAGTTTGGGCCTGAGCAAGGACACTGATACAATGTTCTCTAAACGAAATGGTTGGGTGAAAGGTGAAACTGAGCACAATAGGTCTTTATTTTCCTTATTTAATAATCAACCATCTTCTGCCACGATAAATATTGATGGTAAAAATATCCAGTGTAAATTACCATTTGGAATGTCTCTTGTAATGCATGTGGTTGGAGAGAAAGAGCGCCGAGAAGTTTTATGGTCGCAAATTTCAAGTTTGAATGTTTCCAAGCCACCTGCTCATTGGAATAATAATTCTAAGTCATCAAAGCAATGATAGCGATTGGATGATGGGCTAGGCTCATGAGCACCATAATGGAAGCCGTCGGCTTAGGGGCTGGAGTAATTGGAATCATTGCTTGGGGTCCTCAAATTCGACAAGTGTGGGTTCATAAAAGACATGATGGGATATCAATCCCTACTTTTTGTATCGTCGCACTATCACTATTCTTATGGCTAATTTATGGTGTATCAATAGGTTCTATTGCAATGATTGTTTCAAATATTCTAACTCTAAGNGTGATATTAATTATCATAATAGGAGTTAGGCGTTGTCGGGTTTTGGAATCTCTGGATGATGTTTAATTGAGTAGTTTTTTTCGTGAAGTTCATATATAGTGGCTCTCTCGGACTATGTAACCGATGGTTAAGTAGTGGTGTTCTAATGGCAGGCGGAAAGGACTGGGAAGATGATTTAATCGAGCAAATGGTTGAGATGTTCAAAGGTATGGGAATGTCGCTAAACAAAGAACAGGTCCGTAAACTAATGACTCAATTTAGGTCCCAATTTGAAAACATGGGCATAGATGCTGAAAAAATAGCAAAGGGCGATGTTAACTTCAATTTCGACCTCTCCAATCTGAGTAAATTATTCCAATCCGGTCAATCTATGGAAGACATTCTAAGCAATTTAGGTGTAGACTTACAAGTTGATGCTGCTCCTGTAGAGATCAAAACCCCTGAGGTGGAAAGTCAAGATGAGGATGTTTTGAAATTGCCTGTTGACGATATTTATCTTGATGGGTGGAATATGTCTGTCACTGTTGACTTTACCCTAAAAGAAGAAATTCATGAAGACGAGGTTGAATTATCACTGATCGGTGATGGAAGTTTGCTGAAGATAATGAAGTCTACTGGTATAAGCCCAGTTGCCCGGATAGAATTGCCTCACCCTTGTGAGGATGTAATCGATTGGTCTTTGACCAATGGTATACTAGATGTCACCCTAAAACTCACGCCCCAAGGTTCTGCAATCGATGATGATGTGCCAGAAAATGTCGATGTTAGTATCGACTTTGGGGATGATGATGAAGACGATGATGGTGGAATCCCAATATTTTGAAAAAAGGAAGTGAAAAAATGAGTAAAGTAATAGGAATTGATCTTGGAACAACAAATAGCTGTGTAGCAACGATAGAAAATGGAGAAGCAGTAGTAATTGCAAATGCTGAAGGNGCGAGAACCACTCCTTCTGTTGTTGCTTTTGCTAAAGATGGTGGTGAGCGTTTAATCGGCGTCACCGCTAAAAGACAAGCTGTAACAAATTCAGAGAGAACTCTGTTGTCGGTAAAGAGGCATATGGGAACTAAGTGGAAAACCGAAATCGATGACAAGGAATATACTCCGCAAGAAGTTTCGGCATTTATTCTACAAAAGTTGAAGGCTGATGCTGAAGCATACCTTGGAAGTGAAGTTAAGCAGGCTGTAATTACATGTCCGGCATATTTCACTGATGCTCAAAGAACCGCAACCAAAGATGCTGGTAGAATTGCTGGTCTTGAAGTCCTAAGAATCATCAATGAGCCTACTGCTGCCGCTTTAGCTTATGGTGTTGACAAAGATGATGACCAGACTATTTTGGTTTACGATTTGGGTGGGGGGACATTTGATGTTTCGGTTTTAGAAATATACCAAGTTGATGGCCAACCACAAATCGAAGTTAAGGCGACTGCTGGAAATAATAAACTTGGAGGAGATGATTTTGATGAGAAGGTTATCGAGTGGCTAGTAAAAGAATTCAAGAAAGATACTGGAATTGATCTGNCTAAAGATGTTCAAGCCATGTCCCGATTGAAAGAGGCTGCTGAAAAAGCCAAAATCGAACTTTCTGGCACCCAGCAAACTCAAATCAATCTACCATTCATTACAATGGTTGATGGACAACCAGAGCACTTAGATATCACTCTGACTCGTGCTAAGTTTGAAGATTTGATTTCAAAACTGATTGAAAACACAATGGCTCCAACAAGGCAAGCGATGAAGGATGCTGGTGTAAAGAAAGGAGATGTTGACAAAGTAATTCTTGTCGGTGGCTCAACTAGAGTTCCTGCCGTTCAAGAAGCGGTAGAAAAGGAAGCGGGCAAAGAGCCATACAAAGGAATTAATCCNGATGAAGCAGTTGCTATGGGAGCTGCATTACAGGCTGGAATTATTTCTGGAGACGAGGGTGTTTCAGATATTCTTCTTCTCGATGTGACCCCTCTAACTCTTGGAATTGAAACTCTGGGTGGAGTTACCACTACTATGATTGAAAGAAATACTACAATCCCGGCAAGACGCTCGGAAATTTATTCAACTGCTAGCGATAATCAGCCTGCAGTTACAATACATGTTTTACAAGGAGAAAGAGAATTCGCAAAAGACAATGTAACCCTTGGTGAATTTACACTGATGGGAATACCTGCTGCTCCAAGAGGGGTGCCTCAAATTGAAGTAACATTCGATATTGATGCGAACGGAATTGTCAATGTTAGTGCCAAAGACATGGGTACTGGAAAGGAGCAATCTGTTAAGATAGAGTCACAAACCTCACTTAGTGAAGATGAGATACAATCTAAAATTTCTGAAGCAGAAGANTTCGCTGAAGAAGACCAAAGAAGAAAGGCTAAGGTTGAGTTAAGAAATATGGCTGACCAAGTTGTATATCAAACTCGGCGCACTATTGAAGAGGCTGGAGATAAACTGGAAGATTCTGATGTTGAACCCGTAAAGGCACAACTCGATGAACTTGAAAAATTGGTTCAGGATGAAGACGGAAGACCTCTAGATTTGGAAAGTATTGATGAAGCGGCAATTCAGGCTAAGGTCAAAGAAGTCGAAGAAGCAATGCATGGTGTTTCCGCTAAATTGTATGAAGCTGCTTCTGCGGAAATGGCACAACAAGACGGTTCTAGTGAAGACGGAGATATCGATGTCGGTGGCGATGATGTTGTCGATGCTGATTTTGAAGTAGTCGACGAAGATTGAGTCGCGCTTATGTCTATGATGTGGGTGGCCTAACTATGGGCGAGAAGGAAATTCTTGAAGATACCACTCGCTCGACTGGCCGCGATGCTTTGAAGAAAAACGTTCAGGCCGCTATTGCCCTTTCGGGCGCAATCCGTTCAACTTTAGGCCCCAAGGGACTTGATAAATTATTGATTGATGATGATGGGAGAACCCTTGTTACTAACGATGGAGTCACCGTATTAGAGACTGCAAAAGTTGAGCACCCAGTTGCTAAAATGGTTATTGGGGCATCTTCACTACAAGATAAAATTGCCAAAGATGGAACTACAAGTACTGTCATTATTGCATCTGAAATGCTTAGAAATGCTTGGGAGTTGGTGGTTCAAGGAATTCACCCTGCCGTCATAAGTCGTGGTTTCCGTATGGCGGAACAAAGGGTGGTCGAAGCAATAGATGGGTTATCGCTAGAAGGCAATAAAGAACTATTCAAAAAAGCGGTTATTTCTGCATTATCTGGCAAAGGACATAATTTATTGAAAGAGATTGTTAGCGAATTATCTTTGAGTGCTGTAGACATTGTTTCTGACGGAGGTAGTGTAATTGATAGAAGTAAAATCAAAATTATCTCACAAACAGGCAGTTCAATCAATGAGTCTGAAGTAATCCAAGGCTTGGTTTTAGCAAAGAAGAGAATTGATTCCTCGATGCCCAAACACGTGAAGAATGGCGCAATCTTACTAGTAGATGGTGGAATCGAGCGTAGATCTTTTTCTTCTGATATGAAATTAAATGTTACAACGCCAGGAGTATTGGAATCGTTTAGAGTCAAAGAACGAGAAATGCTAAACGGCCAAATTAGTAAATTGAAGGAACTCGGCGTAAGCGTCGTTGCTTGCAAAGAGGGAATAGATGATGATGTCAAAGCCCAATTGGTCAAATTAGGAATTCAAGCATTTAGAAGGGTCTCTAAGGCCGATTTAGATCTATTATCAAAATCTTGTAATGCAACTATCGTCCATGACGTTATGTCTGCTAGTAAAGACAATNTTGGAAAATGTTTGTCGAGTTCTAATAAAACTCTAGGCGGATTAGAACATTGGGTTGTCGATGCTGAAGGTGGGGGAACTACGATAATAATTAGAGGCAGTACTNTTGATGTTGTTGGAGAAGTGGAAAGGTGCTTTGATGATTCGTTGGGTGTTGTTTGTCAAATGTATGAAGATGGTCGATTATTGCCTGGTGGAGGGGCAACATATGTCGCTTTAGCAAGATTATTGAGAAGATATGCNGAAACAATTCCTGACCGTGAGCAATTGGCAATAGAAGCTTACGGGGATGCGTTGGAAGTAATTGTTCGTGTGCTGGCAGAGAATGGTGGAATGGACCCTATTGAATCTCTTCTCTCCGTTGTATCAAAACAAACAAATGAAAATTCTGATAGATTCGGCTTAAATCTGTATACTGGGAATGTTGAGGATATGGTTGATTCTGGAGTTATTGAACCACTAGGAATTGTTCGTCAAGCAATTATTGGGGCTACTGAAGCATCTATCTCAATTCTAAGAATCGACGATGTTCTCTGGGCTAAGCAAGATATTCAAATTCCTGAGTTGCCGGGTAATTAAACATCTCAAAACGGCTTAAATGGCTATTATGAAGGGCCTTCCCTTCAAATAGGGAAAGAGTGCCCCAATATTGATGGGAACTGATAACTCGATTCGCGTAGGCATTGATGATATCGCCATACATTTTCCTAAATTATACATGGATATGCGTGATTTTGCAGATTTGCGAGGCGCCGATTATGGTAAATTAAACAAGGGNCTCGGNCTTAAAGCAATGGCGATTCCTGACGTTCACGAAGATACTGCTACAATGGGCGCAAATGCGGTTATGAATCTAATTGATAGGAATGGAATTGACCCTAAAAANATTGGAAGAATGTATTTGGGTACTGAATCTGCGCTGGATGGTGCNAAACCAACCGCTACNTACATTCTTGACATGCTTACTCAAAGATATTCTGAAAGATACGGAAAAGATTGTTTNAGAAACTGCGATGTTGTGGATATGACTTTTGCTTGTATTGGGGCTGTTGACGCCCTGCACACGACTTTGGACTGGGTTGCTCGGTCTACAGAAAGTGATGAAAGAATAGGTATTGTGATTTTTTCTGATAACGCAAAATATGCATTGGAGTCGGCGGGCGAATATACTCAAGGCGCTGGTGGTGGCGCTCTACTGATTAGAAGAAACCCAAGACTCCTAGAAATTCCTGACTGTATTGGAGTCTCTACAACTCCAGTACATGACTTTTTCAAACCAAGAAGAGAAGTATCGCTTCGTTCAATTATTTCTAATGTGATGACNCTGGCACAAGAAACCGGTCAATCTATCAAGAAGGGNATNGTTGAGAGGATGATAAGNCACCTTCCTGCTTCTACGGTTAGAAAATTAGGGATTTTCGCACATGGTGAACAAAAGGTAAGTGTTCATAGAGATGACCCGATTTTTGATGGTCAATTTTCTAATCGTTGTTATCAAGAGGCTGTTCGACAAGCATTCCATAATTTCGCTCAAAAAGCCGAAAATATGGGCCGCTATGAGCACGATAGTGATGAAAGGCTAACTGAACAATGGGGCAGAATTATCATGCATCTTCCATATGCTTTCCAGGCGAAGAGAATGTTTCCTGATGTGTTTAGGCATGATAGGGAAAATACCGAGATGTGGGAGAAAGTTGCAGAGCAACTTGGCCCATCCCCGGAATTCCATAATTCTGAAGACCCGGTTATCATAGAGATTTGGGAGAAGGCCATGGATGGTTATCGAAGAGCGATTTCCAAAACCCCAGAATATTTGNAATTTCATGCTAGCAGAATCGAGAAAGGTCAACGCGCTAGTAGCCTAATTGGCAATCAATATACTGGGTCTATTTTCTTGGCTTTGATGTCAACTTTTGAATCAGATCTAGAAGAAAATGTAAATCTCGATAATATGTTATTCGGATTATGCGGTTATGGTTCTGGTGCTAAGGCCAAAGTGTTTGAAGGAAAGGTCAGCCCAAGATGGCGTGAAGTTGTTTCAAGGTGGCATTTGTTTGAAAGATTGGCTGGAAGAGTTGCAATTGACCATATAACCTATGAAAATCTCCACAAAGGATTGCAAGACGGGAGTGTTTTGGAACCAGAAGGTGAGTTTGCTCTCATTGAAATTGGAGAAGAGGGAATTCAAGAAGGCGCGAGAAAGTACAAGTGGATTGGAGTTTAAAATTCTAATACAACTTTACCACAATCGCCACTTATTGCCAATTTCATTGCTTGATTAAAGTCTTCAAATGGCATTCGATGTGTTATTAGAGTATCAATNTCGATTTTGTTTTCTTCTAATAATCGATGCATTATATCCCAAGTAGACCACATCTTTCGTCCATTTATTCCTTTGATGTGTAGATATCTAAANACCACATCATTCATCGGAACNGGTGGATTGCTTTCACCATAAACTGATAATATGTTGAGATAGCCTCCCATTCTCGTGCTTTTTATCGAGTTTGATAATGCCTGAGGGGAGCCGGAAAACTCGCATGAGTTGTCTACTCCCCTGCCATCAGTAATAGCTAATATTTCCTCAACGATNTCGTTGTCTTTTCCAAGAACAAGGTCGGCACCGAGTTTTTTTGCCATNTTCATTCTTTCTTGGTTATCCCAATCTATGGCTATAATTTTGCTTGCACCCATCGCTTTAGCAGCATTTACTGCAAATAGTCCAATTGGCCCAAGTCCGTGTATAGCCACGGTTGAATCTTTTATCGGTCCGCCTGTCAATGTATGAATCGCATTTCCAAGTGGGTCTTGAATAGAAGCGTTTTCCATTGCTAAGTTGCTTGGTAACTTTCTAGCATTAACGGCAGGGATGGTAAAATATGGAGAAAATGCNCCGTTTGAATGAACACCAAATATTTCTCCATTCTCACATATGTGTGCATTTCCCTCATCACACCTTGGNCAATTCCAACAGGCAAGATGGCATTCTATTGCGACTTTATCGCCGATTGAATGAGAATCTACACCTGGCCCAAGACCGACGACTTCTCCACATGTTTCGTGCCCTGTAATGGTTCCCAATGGTACATTTTCTTTTGCCCAGTCATCCCATTTCCAAATATGGACGTCTGTGCCACAAATCGATGTTGAATGGGTTTTGATTAGTACCTCTCCCTCCNCCGGGGTTGGGGTTTCGTGTTTTTCTAACGAAAAACCGCCAATTTCGTCGGTTGACTTGGTCCATCCAAACATGACATCGGGTAAATCTTGCATGGGCCTCATGCATGCCTTGTGCTATTCGCTCTTTGATGATTCGCTAATTTCGTTTTTGTTTCTAAAAAATGTCTTTTCTTTAGGTATGTTGATTAAGGGGNCATCGGTGGTGAAAATCCCGTTGGTGTGTCATGAAGTACGTCGTAGTCAGTGGGGGAGTTCTTTCTGGACTCGGTAAAGGCGTTACTGCGAGCAGTATCGGAGTTTTGTTGAAAAGTTCTGGCTTGAAAATAACCTCTGTGAAAATTGACCCGTACATCAATAGCGATGCTGGAACTATGTCTCCGTTTGAACATGGAGAGGTTTTTGTCCTAGATGATGGAGGAGAAGTTGACTTAGATTTGGGTAATTATGAAAGATTCTTGGACATTAATCTTGGGAAAAATAATAATTTAACAACTGGAAAAATATATTCCAAGGTTATAGAATCTGAGCGAAGAGGAGATTATCTGGGTAAAACCGTTCAAGTGATCCCTCATATTACAGATGCCATNCAAGATTGGATTGAAGAGGTNGCNCACGTCCCTGCAGATGGTAGTGAAGATACGCCAGATGCTTGTATAATCGAATTAGGTGGAACNGTTGGAGATATTGAATCGGCGCCCTATATTGAAGCTCTAAGACAATTTCAATTTAGAGTTGGAAGAGAAAATATTTCCTTTGTTCATGTTTCTTTGGTCCCTGTGATGGGCCCGGTTGGTGAACAAAAGACAAAACCGACCCAGCATTCTGTAAAGGAATTAAGAGGTCTTGGAATTACTCCCGATATACTTGTTTGTAGGTCTACAAGGCCTATGACTGAAGAGACGAAAGAAAAACTAGCAGCATTCTGNCATGTATCTCCTGACGCTGTAATGTCAACCCATGATGTACCCAATATCTATCACGTTCCTTTAATGCTTGAAAAACAAGGGCTATGTAAAATTCTAAATNTTGATTGTAACACTACAAATATACTTTCAGAGTGGAAGAAAATGGCACTGAATTTAGATACGCTTACCGAAGAAGTAAATATTGCAATGGTTGGAAAATATACAGACCTTTCAGATGCTTACCTCTCGGTGATAAAAAGTCTACAGCATGCCGCTATGGCCGTCAATAGAAAATTGAATATCGATTGGATNGAAGCNAGTCATTTAGAAGATTCTTGGAAACAGGAAAATTCNGGTGAATTTGATACTGCATGGAATTTGTTGAAGGGGGCAAATGGAGTACTTGTTCCTGGCGGGTTTGGTGACCGCGGAATAGAAGGAAAAATATTGGCTGCCGAATATGCAAGAACCTCAAAGACNCCATATCTTGGAATTTGTTTGGGTCTTCAAGTTGCTACTATCGAGTTCTGTCGAAACGTGCTGAACTTAACTGGTGCTAACTCAACCGAATTTGAAGATAATCCTGCTTATCCCGCNGTCGTATTCATGCCAGAGATTTCGAAAACCCACCTTGGAGGAACGATGAGATTGGGTAGTAGGCCTACGCTTTGGCAAGTTGATGATTGTAAGATTAAATCACTATACGGGGATGGTGAAAGTGTTGATGAACGACACAGGCACCGATATGAAGTCAACCCTGATATTATCGAAGAAATAGAGGCAGCAGGATTGGTTTTTGTTGGTAAGGATGAGACCGGTCAGCGTTGTGAAATTTTTGAATTAAAAGACCACCCCTACTATATTGGAGTTCAATTCCATCCAGAATTTAAATCGAGGCCGGGTAAGCCAAGCCCACCATTCCTTGGATTACTGCAAGCATCTTCAAATAACGCTTAACGGTGTTAAGATTCGAGTACACGTATTACACGAGTTGTCCTATAACCTTGTAAGAGTTTGATAAATTTCTTCTTTTGGAAAGTTAAATCTAACTCGGAGTCTCCAGTATCAATTCTCAAGAAACTTAACCCTATCAATTTAGAGGGGGTTGCAACGCCTAAAATTGAGTCATGGCCTATCGCTCTTAGCACGTTTGGAGATAACTGTAAATTTCCACGACCGATCAAGAAGCCTTGGCCCCCCATTGGAGACAATAACAATAATTTGTTGCCCTCGTGGGGTTCTAACTTTTCAAGTAATTGTTGTTCGTTGAGGTCTCTAAATATCTCTCCTTTGTGATAAATGTCTATTCCAAGTAAAGTTAACTCGAATCCAAGATGTTGGCCCATTCTATTTATTGTACCGCCACTTCCCCAAATTATCATAATTTGTTCATCATTAGAAATTATATCAGAGATATGGTTGGCAAGTCCTTCTATTATTTCTTCCTCAGAGGCTCTCTCAACTTGTTGCTTTGAACCTTGCATGAACCGAGGGTTAGCTGGCGTCCATGCCTCTCCATACATCCTAACTTTCCATTGTCCTTTGAGGTATATTTCTTCATCTAAATCCATAACTTCTGTAATGCTTGAAAGTAAATCTCCTTGTAAAAATGAGAGAAGTACTTCTGCAGCGGCATTTGGAGTTGTTGCAAAACACCCAGAATGCATCTTAACTCCACCTGGAACGCCGATTATTGGAGTCTTGTGACCGTCTAATGCATTGACAATGTCTCGAGTCGTTCCATCTCCTCCTGCGTACAAAATAATGTCAACCTTGTTTTCTAGAAGGCTTGTAATAAGTTTAGATGTGTCATTCGCAGAGGTTTTTTCTGGCGATTGCCCGATACTAGTAAATTCATTTTCACCTAACCATGAACTACCCATCCTTCCCGACCAAGTGATAATTTCGGGTGTTGCTTTTGTTCTGTTAAGTCCGCTCGCTAACAGTTCTGTGAATTTATTCATACATTGTTCCATTCGAGGGCCTGCCCTATCCTGTGCACCTGCCGCCCGCGCTTCTTCAGCGCGTCCATCGCTTCCTTTGAAGCCTAATTTGCCTCCCAAACCGGCGTCTGGATTGACTATAATGCCGACTCGCATAATTAGGCCAACATGTCAATGTTGAATAATCCGTTTATTGTGGTAATCAAACAATAAGAGGATTAATTTGGTGGAGGGGTATCGAGTATCATGGCCAAGAAAGATGAGATTCCTAGTTTAGAGAATGCTCTGGAGAGTGGTTTTTCTGAATTGAAGAGTGGGGAGGAAAATATCATAGTAGAAAAGAGTAAAAATCCTATTAAAGAAGATATTGAATACGGTCGTTCTTATGGATTAAAAATCGATGCGGAGGAAAGTCGTGAGAGATTTATCTCCAAGCCGATAAAGGCTACAAAAACAATTGTCGAAAAGCCAATCGATGTTAAACTAGAAGAAAAAGTAGTGGGTGAAGTCCCTATTATCGACAATAAAAAGGAAATTCTTGATTCTCCTACCTCTAATATTGGCGATGATTTTGATGTTTCATGGTAGTTGAAGATTAGAAAGGTTCTATTCTATCCACATAACGCAGAATTTATGCGAGTTGCTGTAATTACTGGTGCAAATCGAGGAATTGGTAATCATTGGGTTGTTCGGCTATTGGAAAAGGGTTGGATAGTTTACGCCGGATATAAGGAAAACTTGGGCGGGTTGGAAGTAATTGAGAATGAAAATCTAATCGCCTTGCAATTAGATGTCACGAGTTCTGAATCTATTGAAAAATTCGTTGGAAGTGTTGAGGGAAATGTGGATTTGCTGATCAATAACGCTGGTGTGCCTGATGGGCGCTGGAGAAGTTTAACTGAGATAGATGATGATTGGGCATTAGAGGTTTTGAATATTAATTCGCTCGGCCCAGTAAGGATGGTTAAAGCGCTATATTCTAAACTGGTAGGTTCTGATTTGACAAAGGTTGTCATGGTTAGTAGTTTAATGGGTTCAATAGATGATTGTCATATGGGTAAATCATATGCATATCGTGCATCTAAGACCGCGCTAAATATGTTTACCGTCGCAATGAAAAAAGAATGTATTGAAGACAATATTTCTTTCATCATATTCCACCCTGGATGGGTAAAAACAAGGATGGGCGGGGATCGGGCACCTGTTGAGATTAAGGATAGTGTTGATGGCATGATGAGGATATTGGAAAATCACACTATAGAGGATAGTGGAATCTTTGTTCAATATGATGGCAAGAAGGTAAAATGGTGAACTTATAGAGGTTTTAATATGGTTAACAAGAAATCTTTGGGTAGCCTTCGTTACTTCCAAATAAGAGTTTCACATGCTCAAGCGAAACATTTACCAGGTTATGCAATTACTAATTTTTTCAATAGCGTGGAAATGATTGCTGGCACTGGAAAGGTTGGCTCCGTCCCTTCCTGTATTTTGAAAGTTGAATATGATGGAACTGAATTACCAATACTAGATGAGGAGTTGACTGGTAGTTTGCTTATAGATAGAATACTCGAAGAAAAAGAGGGTTTTGCATATTTGAAGGTTAGAACCCCTGGTCCAATTCAAATGATTGTTGCTCGAGAACAGGATTGTTGGGTCGTGCCCCCTACATATCTTTCAAAAAAGAATGGCTTGTTTATGACAATTCAAGGCACCCCGAAGGGTCTGAAGAAAGTGAAAGATAATTTACAATTATTAATTCCAGAAAAGATAGAGATGAGAATATCAAAAATGATAATAGGGGATTTGATCGCTGCTCCTAAATTACCTGAAAGGCGCCATTTGGTGATAACTACTGCTGTTGAAAAAGGATATTATGACACGCCTAGAAAGTGTACTCAGAAGGATATTGCAGATGTGCTTGGCATTAAGCAAGGCACAGTGGCCGAGCATCTTCAATATGCTGAAAGCGTGATTATCAATTCGTGGGCAGACCAAGTATCTAAATCATAGGCCTCTGATAGTAATCAGTAGTGCTAGAATGAATAACATACATCCTAGAATTGTAAATGCGTTTTTGACAAATTTCGGTTCGGCTGTCTTTGATTTTATCTTTTCACCAACATTCGACCAGGCAATCATAGCTAGTATACCGCCAGATGTTGTGATGGTTGAAATAATTATTATTCCAAGCACTCCCCCTCCAAAATCATTTAGAAATTTAGACATTAGCATGAATACCATGGCCCATTCTTTACCATTTACATATTGCATTAGAACGCCGGTTTTGAACCCCAATTTAGGAATTATTTCGGGGAAATCTTGTACTTTTTGTGAACGTCCGAGGTAAATTATTCCAAAGGCGATTAAAAACATAAACAAGGAGCCGATTATGTCCATTGCCAATCGTACTGACCCGTCCTCGTCGAAATAATCAACAGCTAAACCACAAATGAAATGGATTGAAATAAATCCAACTGCCATTCCAGTTATTAGAGAAATATTACTCTTCTTTCCGTGTACAACTGCATGAACTGTACATGTGAGATTGTTTGGCCCTGGGGTTATCAATCCTGCACCCAATAGTGCCAGAAGATAGAGTAGTGAGTCCCATGGCATGAATCGTGATAAGTCGATTATTGGTTTAATCATTATGTAGTATTGAAAATGAATATGGTTATTTGTCGGTGGTGAGTGATTGTGCTATGGGCGAGGATTTACCATTACTGACTATGGTTAAGTCAAAGGAAATTGATGACCTACCTGGTGATTTATCTGAAAGTTTGTTGGCTCTACGTAACACTCTTTCGACGTTATGTTCTTTTTATTCGGTTGAAGATTTTATTGATTTTTTATTTTCCGATGGTTTTCAGGGTTTGATAAATTATGAATCGCCTTGGATTGTTTTCGAGGTGGGAATGTACCTTGACCATAAGAAAAATATGCAATTAATTCCGATGAGAAATAATATTATCTTGATCGATAATGTTGGATGTGGATGGAATGGTGGCAGTTTTGAGTCAAATAACTCGGAAGATATTATGAGAGAATTGAAAATATGGTGTGAAATGGTTTTTAATCCAAATTCAAGGTTTGAATGATTAGTAGAATAGGGAACAGCAAGTCAAAGAACCATCTCCAGCACGAAATTGGCTGACATCTAAGATGATTGGTTCGAGTCCGACTTCTATCAATTTATCCA
>NHGH02000003.1 GCA_002172355.2 Euryarchaeota archaeon TMED132 | reverse complement strand
TACTGAATTGATTGTTTCAAAAGTTGACATTTCTACTTCTTTTTCATCCATCATTGGTTCTTCGAATTCAGTCAAACTATCGAATTCTTCAATATCTATTTCAGGCAATCCAATCTCATCATGTATTAGTGCTGCAGAATCCTCTTCTGAAATATCTAAATCTTCTTCCGGTGGTGTAATCAATTCTTCTGAAACCCATAATTCAGCACCGGATGACTCTTCATCCATAACCATCTTTTCGACCTCATCATTGCTTTTCTTGTAACCTCTTGTTCGCCCTAATAAACCATGGAAAGTACCTGCATCTATGGATGGTTGAGGATTTGAATCTGCAATAATTATTTCCTCATTATCAGGAGTTGCTGAATACGTGAATGTATCAATTGGCTCATCCTCTGAGATAGAGTCGGATAGGCCTTCTAAGTCCAAATCAAAACCAAATATTTCGCTTACTGGGTCGCTTGAAGTTAGAATTTCTTCTACTGAATCTCTTTCTTGCCACGGTAGGGATGCATCGATTATCTCAGAGTCATGAGTAATCTCTAATTCTTGATTTGTCTCTAAAATAGTTTCTTCATTGGTATATTCTGGAAAAATTGGTTGGGTTCTTTCATATTTTTCAGTTTCAATCAGAGAATTAAATGGGGCATTGGGCGATACTTCTGTAGAAGTCCCGGAATGTAATGATACATCGATGGAATCTCTCATGAATCTTATTACTTCAGATGGTTTTCCTCCACTTAATGAATGAATATATTCAGCATCTATGGTAGATAATTGGAAATTACTTGAAGTCGCTGAAGAAACTCTTCTTTCAATTAATACTTTTACTTCATCAATTGTCAGTGGCTCTAAAGTCTCAATACTAGCAAAACTGTGTATTATGCTATCTGGAAGGATGCTACGCTGTTTTGGCTCAACAACTACCACTACAACCGCTTTAAGCCTCTCTAGTAGTGGTAGAGCGTCACGTAAAGCTACTGTCATTACCGATGTTTCTACTGTTGGCATATCAATTACAATAAGTGGTATCTTCGATGTATAGGTATAGGATGCTTCAACAATCTTATGAGCCAGTTCAGCCCTACTTTGAGGAATATTGTAATCTATCAACTGTGAATATAGATTTTCTAACAGGCTATGTGCTGGATTTGTGGCTGAAATATGGTCAATATGAACATAAACAGGCGTTTCGCTAGCCGAACACCTAAGCAGAGATGTCCTTCCTGAACCCATTTCCCCAACGATTAACAATCTCCTGTTAGATCTAAAATTGATATGTTTAGAAATTCTCCCTCTAATATCTAAACGCCCTACGTAAAGCGATTCTTGGCCACTTTCCAATGGGCTAGTAGAAAATGGGTTCTCTGTTAAAGGGGGAAAGTCAATCTGTAAACCTTCTACTCGCATGCCTCCTCAACTTCGAGTGGGTATTTGATGTTTGACCTAATGTATGACATGAAAGTACCCGTTATGAAGCGTCAACAATTATGCCATACGCCATTATCACTGGTTAAAATAGGCCAAATAACGCAACATTAACGCTTCGCTAACGCGTTAATATTTGCGTTAAAACCGTTAATCCTGACAATTCTGATAATACCTTTCCACTATCAATTCATAAGTAAAATAATTACATTTATCCGATTACTTATGTGTCTGGCATGCTTGGATGAGTTTGGGGAGAACCAATGCCGGTAGATAATAGTCGTTTGAGTGGTTTTTTCCGCCATAGTGTCGCTGAAAGGCGTAATTTAGTCAAAAAATTGGCAAATTTAACCGAAGAACAGGTTAGTGCCCTAGCAGCAAATGGTGAATTGGACGATGAAGCCGCTGATCGGATGATTGAGAATGTGATAGGAACCATGTCCTTACCCGTAGGAGTTGCAACTAACTTCGTCATCGATGAAAAGCACTACTTAATCCCATTTTGTCTTGAAGAATCAAGCGTGGTTGCTGCGGCCTCAAATATGGCAAAGCGTTGCCTTGCTAAAGGTGGGTTTAGAACTCAGAATGATGCACCAATGATGATTGGACAAATTCAAATTCTCGATTGCCCCGATATAAATCAGTCGCAATTAGCATTACATCAAGCGAAAGACGACCTAATTTCACTCTGTAATAGCCTGCCATCTACTATGATTAGACTTGGTGGCGGCTGTAAAAGAATAGAAACTCGAATTATTGAATCACTTTCTGGACCTATGCTAGTTCTCCACATCATAGTTGATTGTCGTGACGCCATGGGGGCAAATGCAGTCAATACTATGGCTGAATTAATCGCTCCTGAAGTAGAGAGGCTCACATCAGGAAGAGTACACTTGAAGATTTTGTCTAACCTAGCCGCACATAGACTGGCTAGAGTAGAGGCTACATTTACTCCAGAAGAACTCTCTAATGATGGTACTGAAGAAAATGGTAAACAGATAATACAAGGAATCCTTGAAGCTCATCATTTCGCTTTGGCAGACCCGTTTAGAGCCGCTACCCATAACAAGGGAGTCATGAATGCCATCAGTAGTGTCGCAGTGGCTTGCGGGCAAGATTGGAGAGCAATTGAGGCTGGTTGTCATTCTTGGGCATCGTTTTCAAATGATAATTACTCTTCCATGACAGAATGGAAATTAGACGAAGAAGGGTGCTTAGTAGGCAGTATAGAAACACCAATGGCAGTTGGAATTGTTGGCGGAGCATCCAAAGTCCACCCTGTTGCTAAGACAAATTTAGCTATACTTGGCGTGACTTCTGCTAGTGAACTGGCTGGAATCATCTGTGCTGCAGGATTATCTCAAAATCTTGGAGCTCTAAGGGCGCTTGCCACTAATGGAATACAAGCAGGCCATATGAAACTTCATTCTAGAAATATGGCAGTAAGTGCTGGAGCGGTCGGTGAGGAAATTGAGTTGGTAGCAGCAAAGTTACAATCGCATATAGGACCTAAAACACAAACTGTAGTACAAAAAATACTTGAAGAATTGAGAGAATCTTAATTCACTCTTCTTCAAAATTTAAAGTTGATTGGACTGAACCATCAGATTCACCTTCTTCTTTAATGACTTCTTTACCTACTAAGTCATCTAGAAGCCCAGTATTTTGAACTTGTTCTCTAAACCAGGCCTTAACCTTCTTCCTATCCGTATATGGGCAACCAAAGGCTTCTGAAAACCTTCTAGTTGTTGTTAATCTTCTAGTATTGCCATCTTTTCTACGGTCTATCATACCATATTGTGCAAGTTCTCTAACGTAATCATATGCTTTTTGACCTAAAAATTCAATCAAACGGGATTGGGCCATCGGTTGATGATAAGCGATTAGAGATGCTGCTTTGAGAAGTTTCTTTGGAAGTTCTGTTTTTGCCTCTTTAGGAAGATGGTCGGCAATGTCAGGTTTAACTTCAATAGCCCAACGCTCTCCTACTTCTGCTATCTGTAAAGCGCCTCCACGTCTTCTCTTTAGAGTAGACCTCAAAGAATATAATGAATCCAACATCTCATCTTCATCATAGCCCAATGAAATGCTCAGTTCGGAGACTGTCATAGATCTCCCTGCACCAAAAAGGGTGGCTTCCAAAAGTGTATCTAATTGTATTTCAGTAATGTAAACAACCCCTTACTCGACTAACCATTCATGTTTTTGGAAACTATCATCTATTTCTGAGGCATCTATAGCCACAGGTTCCAACGATGCCTTTTCTTCAATTTCAAGTTCTTTTTCTTTCCGTTCAGCCTCTTCTATCAATCTCATCTTTTCTGCCCTTTTCTTAGCAAATTGAACGGAACCTGAATCTTCATCTTGAGATTCTACATTCTGTTTTTCATCTAATTCATCTATCGCATCTTTGACTTGTTGGAAATCATCCAAATCAGGCCAAAGGTCTTCAAGGAAAATGTCTCCATCTGGGGCCACATCTTGACTGATAGAGGCAAACCCTCTATGAGTCAAAAATAATCCAGCGATGAAAGATGTCACTTTAGCCTCATCTTGATAACCCTCGGGAACAGCACCGAAAATTTCCTCTAAAATCACCCTTAGATGGGCTTTTACATTATCAACTGGTACTTTGTTACTATTGCTTTCAAGGCATGACCTTCGTAATGCTGACCAACACCTTCCAATGTCGCCCTCTAAATCTTCATTGTGCATTCTTCCGCCAATATTTTCTAAATAATCCTTTAACTCAGCTTGATGGGCAATTCTATTTTCTTCCCTTAGCCTAAGACCTTCAGCATCATCTGCTGCATCTTTGAATGCAGAGAGTAGTTCCCCTAGAGTCACAGGCCTTCCTTCCTCTCTCCTCACTCTCTCGCCAAATAATGTCGGCAATATATCATCAGCATCACCTTGAAGGATCGAATTGGTAAACAAGAAAGCCTCATCATCATACTCCGACTCCCAGCCAAAATCAAAGCCTTCGTCCCATTCTTCTTCTTCATCTGTCCTTTGAACTCTATCGAAAAGGTCGATAGCTTGGTGATGTAATACCTCCCATGATAGACGGATTAGTCTACCGCATGCTGGAAGGTCAAGATTGGTCGAATTATTTTTTACACGTTGGGTAAAGAACTTCAAGAATTTAGACAAATCGATATTCCAGGCGTCCAAGTCTTCCTCTCTTACAAGCGATAGAACAAGAGCCACAGAACGGTCAAAAGGGTCTGATAAAGACCTAAATTCGGCCTCTTCGGTTTCAGCGATTGAAAGTATTCTATCTGCGAATAATTGGGCTTCAACTGTCTCTTCACCCGATTCAATCAATTGATTGATCACGTCCTGTCTAAGGAACCATTTGTCTAAGACCGCTTGTTGCTCTGCCAAAAAATCACCTCAGAGTTCCTCTTGTGTATCAACTATATCTGTTAATTCGACTTCCTCTTCAGATTCTTCTTGAGATAAGGCTTCTTTCAAATCCTGCATCTCTTGAATATCTTCTGTTAGTTCAGCAGTTCTTTCGCCGAGTCCTTGCATTGTAGAATCTTCATCATCGGTTTTCTCATCTTCATCAAGGATATGATTTAACAATCCACCTAGGCTCTTAGGAGGTGATAAAGCTTCAGGAACTGTCGGCATATCAAATTCAACTTGTTGAACTTCATCACGTCTCAATGCGTTCATTTTCGCTATTCTCTCGGCTTCTTCTTCAGCCTCAGCACCCAGTTCTATTGCTCTATCTCTATCGAAATCTACGATTCTACGGCTACAACCATCTCCTCCGTGAGTGATACCGATATGATGGTCTGCAAGACGCAGGGAAACCTTTCGTAGAGTTACCATGATAAATTGAGCATTCTTACTTCTTTGCCTACACATCTCGGCAATTCTTTCTGCATTGGTAGCATCGAGATTTTGGTCGACTTCATCGAAGTAATAGAATGGACTTGGGTCATAATCTTGTATAGCAAAAATCAATGCTAATGCTGCCATTGATTGCTCTCCACCTGAAAGTTGAAGCCTACTAACCTTGGATGATTTTCCTTTAGGCTTAGCCCATAATTCCAAACCACCCTTGAATGGTTCATCTGGATTCTCTAAGTATAATTCACCACGCCCTCCATCGCTAAGGACATTATATGAAACCTTGAAATTTTCATTAACTTGTTCTAGAACTGCAACAAGTCTCTCTTTCCTCTGCGCTTCCAATTTATCGGTTACATCGATTAGGGAGTTTCTACGCTTCTGCAATGTCTTGAAATCATCTTTCATTTCATTAAGACGTAATTCACAAGCCTCGAATTGCTCAATGGCTAGCATATTTACTGGGCCATAGGCTTCCATCCTCCTTTCTAGTGAACGTACCTTCTTTTCAGATTCACCGACTGAAGGTAAAGTAATATTTGCTTCAGCCGGTTCTATTCCTGCGACTCTCATCTCATTGAGTAATTCTGAAAGTGCTGTTTCTTTGGTAATTAAAGAACGCCCAACCTCATCACTCATTCTTCTTCTGGATTGTGCATCGGTAGCTTTCTGAGTGAGAGAGGTTCTAAGACTCGCTCTATCATCGACCAGTTGTAATCTTTCATCCTCTAGCCCTTTATTCTCTTCTAAGAATTCAGAAAGTTCTTCTTGCTTTTCTTTTAATTCTATAGAATCAATGCCTATAGACGATTTTAATTCATCTACTAACTCATTTCTCTTGTTCATAGAGGAACTAATTGAATTAATTCTAGAGTTATTATCATCAACCCTTTGGGCCAATAATTCTTTGTGACTACTGCCACTTTCCAGGGCTGTTTCAGCCTTTGATTTGAGCCCTTCAGCATCTAATCGTTTCATTTGTGCAGAGTGCATTCTATCCTTGAGGTGGCTTGGACTAGCCAATTCCACTGCCTCTCTTGCTGATGTACAATTAGCTTCCATAATCTCAAATTGGTTTTGAGATTTATCCAATTCCTCAAGATTAGATCTTGCTAGAGATTCTAATTCATTCAATTTCTTCTCGACTTCAGCAACTGCTCCAAGTGACTTATTGTGCATGGATTTTGCTTGTTTCATCTCAGCCCGCCACTCTTGTAACTTAACCGCATCTTCTCCATCAGATAATTGATTTATACTTACTCGGATCACTTGTTGTTGTCTTCTTGCCTCGATTAGTGCTGCAGAAACTGTATCAGACATCAATCTTAATTTATCAACTTCTCCAGATAGTTTCTCAACTTCAGAGGCACCTTTAATTCGCCCTCCAAAAGATACAGACATCTTGCGTTTTGAACCACCAATCATAGCACCTCCAGCTTCGGTTACATCTCCTCTGAGAGTAACTAGACGAATTCCGCCCATGTGAGACCTTGCTGTTGACATAGAATCGACAATCAAGGTATTTCTAAGTACAAATCTTATTGCAATGTCAATTTTAGGGTCGTAATCTAATAACTCATGTGCAAATCCAATTACTCCCGGTTTCTTAGAAACCATTACTGCTTTACCGGCAGCCCTGGTGTTGGTCAGTTTATTCAACGGAAGGAAAGTTGCTCTTCCAGCCCTGTTTTCTGCTAACCATCGAATGGCCTGGGCTGCAACTTCATCACTCTCTACTACTAGAGAAGTCATACCACCACCGATTGCAGTGGATAATGCTGACTCGTGTGAATCATCAATTGGTGCACATAACTCTGCTATTGAGCCGATAATACCTTTCAACTCTCCACGATCTCTGGCCGCAATTACTGCAGCGGCGCCTCCTGCCATGCCTTTAGAACCGCTAGAGGTTTCCATTTCTGCCCTAGTTCGCTCTAACTTTCTTTCTGTTTCTCTGAGTTTTGACTCGATAACTTGAGATTCCTCGACCAGTTTTTGTTCTGCATTTTGAGCATCCATGAGTTGCTTTGAAAGTTTACTACGGTCTTTCTCTGCAGATTTTCCTGAAAGTTCTTCCCCTTTGATTTCTAATTCGCCTAATGCCAATCTTGCTTCTTCAGATGCTTCTTGAACCTGAGATAACTGTTCTGAAATTACTTCTGCCTGTGCTGCAGTTCTATCAACTTCACTTTGTGCCTCAGATAATTTAGTTCTTGCACCCTCTAATTGGGCAATCGCCTTGGATAAAGTCCTAGATAATTCTGCACTTTCATCATTTGATGATTCCATGATTTTAGTTATTTCGAGTTCTTCGGATTCTGCTTCTTTCAATGCTTTTTGGGAATCTTCTAAGTCCTGCTTTGCTGATTTTAGTGAATTTGTAAATTCTTCTAATGAAAGTACAGCGGATTCTAATTGTTCTTTCAGAGTGTCTAGTTCCAACTGATCCTCAGCATTCTTAGTAACAGAATCTTCAATCTTATCCTTATTTCCATCTATCTTGAGATGTAAATCATAAATTTGTTTGTTTAAACCATTAGAATCTCCACCCATCAATTCTTCAATTTGCTTTTGCAGNACNCCGATTTGNTCTTCTAAAGCAATCAANGACTTAGCGCCCTCTTTGACTTCCAANTCNANAGAATTAGCCTCTTCNAGATATCTNGTNTGTTCGGNTAATTGATATTCTTTCTCTGCCATTTGGCTAGCNTAATTTGATTGNTANGAAGTNACTCTTGCTTGATTNAGTTCATCGGCTAAATCCTTNGCTTTGACCGCTATGTCCTTCTCTTTNCTAAGNTCTTTCAATCTAACTTTTTGCTCTTCTTCCAGGAGNCCNATTCTTTCAATATAATTCTCNACATTNGCTTTTTGCTTGTCNGCTTTTCTTATCTCTTCATCGTATGAAGTCACTCCNGCAACNCTNTCTAGNACNTTTCTTCTTTCTTTNGAAGTCATTTTNGCTAAACTTGTAACNTCNCCNTGTAAAACGATATTGTAGCCATCTGGCCTTGCATTNGCCGCTCCAAGNATNCTGTGGAAAGATTTCTGAGTACTTTCTTCCCCATCAAGTAAATACTGAGTNACTANATTATTCGACTTNGTCAATCTAATNGAACGAGTCATTCTAACTTCATCGGANTCGATTGGNAATCNNCTNCTCTTGNTNGAAAGNACTGGGTTAGCAAAAATCAATGTTACTTCACAAGNNCGTGCAGGCTTAGAATTCTTNCCNCCATTNAAGATTAAATCTTTAGAATTTTGAGCCCTAATCGTCTTATTGGAACGNGGACCTAGAACAAATTGAATGGCATCTCCACAATTGGATTTACCTGAACCATTTGGNCCAGTAATNGCAGTAAATCCTCTATCCAAAGGAATCATTACTTCTCCNTTGAACGACTTAAAATTAGATATCTCAATTGCTTTTAGGTACATTACCATCCCTCATCCGGAAAAAAATCTCCGACCTTAACGGGGTCATCGGGAATCTAGGGGTATTAAACTATGCGAGACATTAGAACTCAATACACCGTTTTTCTAAGTGCTTGAAAGTAGCCGAAAGNAGCAATTATATCGTTCCTGTAGAATTACATTTGCGGCATCCGCCACCTTTGCAATATGGACAAGTTGCTTCAACTTTTAATCCGCTACTTTTTCTCGACATTGAAAGATTAGAGTCACGGTGCATCAATGGAGACCTAGTCACTCTTTTTTGCTTCCCATGTAATTCATTTAATGGCCTAGCAGTTGTACCGAATGTCGACCTAAATTTATCAGCGACTTCTCGTCTACTTTCCAGACGTTGATTTGTTTGTTCAATTGCTTCAGCCTCCCAGTATTTTGGACCACGCATCATAAATGCTCCTATAATTGCCATNCCAATTTGTACGAAAAGAGGAGAAACATCGACTGGAAGTAAAGATGCGATACCNTCTGAACCTACTGCAGTTGGAAGCAATCCTAATCGATCTATTATTGCTAGTCCAAAGAAAGCGCACCCAGTGGCAAAAAGTACTTTCCTAATTCTTTGTGCCCATCTACCTTTTTGAGGTAATTTAAATCTTCCAATCATCAAGATGAAAATACCTTCTCCCAGAAGCAAGAAATCTGCCCCATTCCATTCACCAACAGGACCTAAACAAAAACTATCATTGCCTTCTGCAAGTTCTTTTTCTACCTCTGCTTGAGAGCAATGAGGTTCAAATAATTTCATTACATCTAACTTAGAAGCCTCGGCACCCTCNTAGTATTGTGGNGCTGCTAGCCCGAATTGNACATTGACAATTACAAAACCCACCATCAAAAGACCAAGTATGGTTGAGAAGTTCCGGCTAATAACTCCCATATTACTGCGACTATGAGGATACATGATAGTGATATCGCTTCACAAGATTTCAAATGAGGGAATCATTACCGTTAGTTCGAGGGGGATTATGGCTCACATAATCATCATAGGAAGCGGCATTGCTGGATTATTTGCTGCTTTGAAAATAGCAGATTCCGATAACAAGGTAACTGTGATAACTAAACAGAGACTCAAAGACTCCTCTACAAATTGGGCGCAAGGCGGCATCGCAGGAATTCTTGATAAAACAGATTTAGCAGGAATTGATTCACATATTCAAGATACTTTGAGTAGTGGAGATGGAATGTGTGACGAAAATGTTGTTCATGAAGTGATAAATAGTGCAAGTGAATGTATTCATGAATTATTGAAAATAGGAGTTCGCTTTGAAAAGAACGATTCAGGAGACTTCCGTTTAGCCAAAGAAGGAGGTCATTCTTCACGAAGGATATTACATTCCAAAGATGCTACTGGAAAAGAAATTGAAAGGGCACTAAGTGATGCGGCAAAAACTCATCCTAATGTCAGTTTAAATCCAAACATGCTAGCAATCGATTTAATCCAAAAAGAGCATGGAGTCCCAAGTAAAGGAATTTCAGGCGTGTGGTGCCTAAACCAAGAAACCAATAAAGTAGAAACTTTCTCTGCTGATTCAATTATCTTAGCAACTGGAGGAGTCGGTCAACTATGGACTCAAACGACAAATCCCGGTGTTGCCACCGGAGACGGTCTTGCCATGGCTTGGAGAGCTGGTGCAAATGTCAAAGATATGGCTTTTATTCAATTTCATCCAACTGCACTCTCTATTTCCAAAGATAGACCTTTTCTGATCACAGAAGCCCTAAGAGGGGAAGGTGGAGTAATTCTAGACAAGACAGGTCTTGAAAGATGGCAAAAAGATTGTCAAAAATGTATTGAGCAAAATATCAAGCCCCCGTTACCAAATGATTACTCATTCACATTGGANTTTTCGTCTTTAGGCTCGATGGCTACGAGAGATATAGTTGCCAGGTCAATAGATATAAAACTCAAAAAAACAGGAGAAAACCATGTATTTTTGGTNACATCTCACCTTGATAGTACCCATTTACAAGAGGAATTTCCTAATATCCAATCCCGCNTAAATCGTCATAATCTAAAACTTGGAATTGACCATTTACCAATTGCACCAGCCGCTCACTACATAGTTGGAGGATTAGACGTAGATACTTTTGGAAGGCCTATGCTAAGAGATGAAAATAATTTCATCCCGTCATTATATGCAATAGGAGAAGTGGCTTGTACCGGTATGCATGGAGCAAATAGATTGGCTTCAAACAGTTTACTAGAAGCAGTTGTATATGCTGATAAAGCTGCAAATCATATCATTGAAAATACACCGAATATTGATAATAAAGATGCACCCGAATGGAGAGAAGAAGGACTAGATTCGTTAGTAGAGCATGCCCCGATTGTAAATGATTTGATGTTACTCCGTTCAACAATGTCCCAAGAAGTTGGAGTTGTCAGAAGGTTTCAGAGGTTAGAAAGGGCATCAAGAAGGTTGAAGCTTCTTGGAGAAGAGGTGGACTTGATTTGGAGAAATTCACTAGCGAGTCGAGAAATTGTAGAATTGAGAAATCTAATCTTAGTCGGACAATTAGTTACTTCAGATGCCTTAACAAGAACTGAAAACCGAGGATTACACTATAATTCAGACTTATCATAAATTCAAAGATTTAATCAGTTCGCTTAATAGATTATTTTTCGGAGTTGCAATTCCATAGCGTTCTGCCCTCTCCACAACTGCTTGATTGAGAAATTCTATTTCTGTTTGTCGACCTTTCTTGACATCTTGTAACATACTGCAAAAATTCTTCGAAGTCGCCTTAATTACCTCATGTAATCTTGAATTTAATTCTTCATCTGAAGGGATGTTCACTCTTTCTTGCCTGGCAATATTTGCGCCTTCAATCATAATTGAAGAACATAATTCGAATAGATTAGACCGCAAAAGAAAACCATTTTCACAGCCTATTAAGGCTGCAACAGGATTTATCGCAATATTTAGTAAAACCTTACTCCATACTAACTTTCTACCATCATCTTCCCATTTTGGATTAAGCCCTGACTTAGAAAGTAAATCGATTATGTCNTGAGCATCGGTTAAACCCGGTCCTTCTCCAAATTTACCTAAGGATATATGNCCNNTTCCGGCCCANTTTACAACCCCTGGCTCTGGCCTCCAAGCACCATGAGATATCGATGCTGCGAATACTCGGTGAGGTCCAAAAAAGTCGATACATTTCTCAACATGNCCCAAACCATTACTCAAACAAATTATTTTTGAGTTTTCATTCAATAAATACAANGATTTCTCCATTAATGAAACCACGTCATTGGCTTTACTAGTGATAAATAAAACATCTATTTGATTTTGTAATCCATTGTAAAAACCGACTTCTTCCAATGAAATTATCATTGAATCATCTTTGACTACAAAAGAATCTTCTCCTATTACTTCAATGCCACTTAGAGCCATAGCAGAACCATGTTCGCCTCTAGCATGTATCAAAATATTATCTACTCCATATTGAGAGATCTTAGCAGCGAGTAAAGAACCGATAGAGCCGGCACCTAATACTGCAACATTCAATTTATCATCCTCACATATAACTTCCCAAATAAATGTAAACTTGGCCATCTTGATGGTCAAGGCGCATTGTTGAGAAAGTGCTGTTTGAAGGTGAGAATTCGAAATTATTCATTCCTTGTTCAAGTATCGCTGTTGATTCAACAATGCTCCATTCTTCGGCGCCGTCTCCTAAAGTAGTTTGAATAATATTAACTGGAATCGATTCATTTGAAGGATTATGAATCTCAAAGTCAGCCATCTCAGGATGTAGTAGTGTCCCATTCATCGATGCTGCCCAAATATTTGTCCATAATCGATGGGCGATACCTTCTCGAGTCAAAACTAATTCTGGGCCTCTTTCTACAGATATGTTGTCTTGTGGCAATGGATGGTTTGGATTAGAACAAATTGATAATTCTTCAAAGTCTGGAACCTTGAGGATTATTGATGAATTTTCTTTGATACTTGGAACCTGTGCGATATCCCTATATTCCATATCCCAAATCCATGACTCGTTCTCAGTAAGTGGTTTGGCAGGGGTACTAACCTTAGAATCTAATAAACAGTAATCTGTAGATGTTGACAATATTTGGCCTGGACTGATTATTATTCCCCATCCATATTCTAACGAATTATTAATCTCCCAACCTGTGGAAGGAATAATCGCTCTATTAGACAGAATAGGCTGATCAGGAATAAATAATGAGTCACCTAATTTAATTACATTCAATTCTGTCGAACGCATTAAGATTATAGCATCTTGACCTCGAATACAAAGTGAATCATCCTCTGACTCTAATGAAGTTTCCAGCCCTTGGTGACCATCAATCCAGTACATTCGTGTTTGAAAATCAACCGAAGAAGATTGTGGGAAAGAAATGTTTACCGGCTCTTCAGAATCAATTGAAAGGCTTAGACAGCGTTTTATTTCCCCATTAGAGTTGATTAATTCCCAGCCTGAAAGAGGGTATGCTGGTAATTCAGGGGAAGCTAGTATAGTATCGAATTGGGCTTTAGAATCTATATATGTTATCAAATAGAATTCTTCTGCTATCGGCTCATATCCAGAAACATTCCATGTTAGGTTTAGAATTGCAGATGATTTCTTGCCAGGCAATATATCGTCGCCACAACCTAAATCTTCAATCGAAATTGAATCATCGTCACTGCACAACCAATTAGCATCCCATTTAGTGGAGGCAACTCCATTGATTCTTGCCAAATCTATAGTCCAGTGTTGAGTTATTGCAGATGGATTCAAGACTTCTACTTCCAAATGGCCGTACCAAATACCATCTTTTTCCATAATTTTGATTTGGTCATCGAATTGATACTCAATAGACTCATCCCAATCTTCATCCATTGAAAACGGAGTTTGACTTGGTAAAGAAATCATAAAAATTAAGAATAAAACCATACCCATTTTAGACACAGATTCCGGCTCAATACCTTTCGCTTCATCCAAGACTATTGGAACTCTCTTATCTGAACCCATGAATAGCAATAATGGGATAATTACACCAAGGATAGGTAACCAAATTGTAAATCCATCAAATGCATCAAACATCCATGCAAAGACCAGTATTATCATGAATAGAAAGAACTGATTGGAAGAATTTCTGGCATCATTTAGACCCACACGAGCCACAAGAATACGTCCTCCGGGGAAGGTTGGGATTGGAAGAAGTGAAATCCAACCATAAAAACATAACAAAGTACCTGCTTTAGTAAATGGATGCGCCCATAATAATCTAACGGATAAATCATCAAATGTCATTATACTTATCAGGTTGACCAATAATGGAGAATCAGAAACATATTGCATAGAGGTAATCTCTACAAACTCAGGCGTCATGAATAAACCTAAAATCCACAAAAAAGAGCCAACTGATATGAATATCAAAGGAACTGAAAGAGAAACCCAACCTAAAGAATGGCGATTTTTCCATGGACGTGCATCCATTCTTGGCAGTGATGGAATCAATAGTAAACCAAATGGCCAAACAAGATAAGATTTGGATAAAAATCCTAAACTAAACAAAGCGATGGTTGGCTCTGGAAGCGGTAATAGGTGGCCAACACGAATTCCATGGCGTTCGGCCCACTTCTTTTGAACAAATGATGCAATCAACATTATACTTACCACTGGTAAAACATATCCTAAAACAGCATCAACAAATAGAGACTCGTGGAACCATCCACCATCTGGAATGGAACCCTCCATCCAATACATGCCTGCCAAGGTCAATGAAACAACTGTCAATGACCACATGGCGATTAAACTCTTGGAAGACGGGAATTGTCTTTCAGGAAGTGGAAGAACCTGCAAAACCCAAGGATCTCCAAAATCTAATTTTATCATCCAACCTAGTTTCTGTAAATATTCATTGGCGTCTTGCAAACTATCATGGACATCTTGATCCTCTTTGGCATCCGCTTTCCAAATTGGCCATCGACTCCCACCTATTTCCCCATAAAGGTGGAAATATCTCTTTAAAATTGATTCAAGCAACTGTTTTTGGTCCCATGATTTCTTTTGAGCAATCAGTTGGTCTACACCCTCGGAGTCGTCGCTCTTGGAATCACTAGGGCTCGACATACGACTTCCTCGGTATAACCCTGTGAGCCCATCCCTACTTTAACCATCGGCGGATTGATGATTAAAATTATAATCACTTATTCTTGAAACGCTTGAGACGGAATGTTTCTTCTCTTTCCATCTCTTCAAGTCTTAGTTGAATAAACACTCTTGCTTCCTCAAGTTCTGGTATAACCTTGAATTCAAGAGCATTTACACGTCTCTTTGTTGCTTCAATTTCTTCCAGTAATCTCTTCAGAGTGGCTTCCATTTCTGAAGCGGTTACAATCTTTCCAATCAAATCACTGAATGAATCACCGGCTTCATCAATATATGGTGAAGAACCAATATATCCTACACCGCGCTCTTGAAATGTTGATTTCAAATTAGAGCCACTGACGCTAGGAACTACAACACCCATGATGTTTCTTCGCTCAACCTCAACTTCAGGATGAGCGCTGTTTGCAATTGCAGCAGCCCTAACTGCCAAACCGCCTTCAATCGCATTAGCCAAATCAATTCTTTGCTTTGCCAAACGATATGATTCAGTCAAATCACGCTTTGCTTCAATCATCTTGGACAATAGTTGTCTAAACTCGTGGAATAGACCATCCCTCTTCATTTTTAGAAGTTTATATCCATTCTTAGTCTGCTTAATCCTAGCCTTGAGCTTGATTAGTTCACTTCTTGTTGGTTTAATATCCAAAGCCATGAAAAATCACCTCAATTTGTTTTGCTCACTCTTTGTTTTCAGGATGATACTTCTCAATCCATTTTTGGTCAAGACGTACTAGATACTTGGTATCAATAGATGACATCAAAGACCAGCAAAGATCTAGAGTTTCTTCTATAGAACGGTCTTCGTCTCTAGTTTGCCTTAGGAACTTATCTTCAAAGACACCAGAGAAGTCAAGCAATTGCTTATCACGCTCATTCAAAGCATCTTCACCAACAATTGCAACTAAACCTCTTAGTTCACGACCTTGAGCATAAGCAGCATACATTTGGTCAGATACTGATTTGTGGTCTTCTCTAGTGGTTTTCTCGCCAATACATGAACCCATCAAACGAGACAATGAAGGTAATACATTGATCGGAGGATAAATTCCTTGTTGGTGTAATTCACGAGAAATAACAATCTGTCCTTCAGTAATATATCCTGAAAGGTCAGGAATTGGGTGAGTAATATCGTCACCAGGCATTGTTAAAATCGGGAATTGAGTGATTGAACCCTTCTTGCCCTTAACAATTCCAGCACGCTCGTAAAGCATTGCCAAATCTGTATACATATATCCTGGGTAACCTCTTCTACCTGGAACTTCTTCACGTGCTGCACCAATTTGTCTTAGGGCATCACAATAGTTTGTCATATCAGTATAGATAACAAGTACGTGGTAATCTTTCTCGAAAGCCAAGTACTCTGCAGCTGTCAAAGCAAGACGAGGTGTAATGATTCTCTCAACCGCAGGGTCATCTGCAAGGTTAACAAACAGTACAGCATTCTCTAGAGCGCCTGTTCTTTCCAAGTCAGAACGGAAGAAATTATATTCTTCAGCTGTTATTCCCATAGCACAAAATACTACAATAAATTCTTCATCAGAACCCTTTAGTTTTGCTTGACGTGCAATTTGAAGAGCAATATCATTGTGAGGAAGTCCAGATGCTGAGAAAATTGGTAGTTTCTGTCCACGAACTAATGTTGTACAGCAATCGATTGCCGAAATTCCAGTTTGAATGAAATCGTGCGGGCTTTGACGACTGTATGGATTGATAGCAGCGCCGATAATGTCAGCTTTCTCATCAGCAACGATTTGAGGTCCACCATCTCTTGGCCTACCTGCTCCATCGAGAATTCTTCCGACAAGTTCGGTACTAACTGGAAGTTTAAACACATCTCCCATGAAAGTAACTCCTGCTTCTCTGTCAATCTTAGCTGTTCCTTCGAAAACTTGTACGATAACAAGATCATCAGATGTATCAAGAACTTGTCCATTCTTGATGGTACCATTGGATAGCCTTAGGGTGACAATTTCACCAAATGCTACAGGCTCAGTTTTATTCAAAAAGACCAATGGCCCTTTAACGTCAGTAATTGTTCGGTATTCTTTTCCACTCATAATTATCCCTCCTAGTTCTCCTCCACCGTATTGGCGATTTCTTCATTCATTGATTTTATCATTCCTTCGATGGTGTCTACGTATCCCTTCTCGAACCTTCCTCTCATCAAGTCAGTTCTTGCTGGAACGTTTACTACATCATTGAGTTGTCCACCATTAGCCATTGCAGACTTTGCTGCATCTTGGAAAGATAGGATAGCTTTAGCCATCTTGTATTGCAAGTGTATGTCACAATATGCATCAACTTCGTGGAAACCATTCTGTTGTAGGAAGAACTCACGAATCATTCTTGCAACTTCTAGAGTTAGTTGTTGATCTACTGGCAGAGCATCTGAACCTACTAATTGTACAATTTCTTGTAATTCGGCTTCAACTTGTAATAGACCGCTGATTTGAGTTCTAACTTCAGGGAAGTCCTGTGCGATATTATCTCTAAACCATTGGTCGAGACTTTGTGGGTAAAGAGAATAAGAATTCAACCAGTTAATCGCTGGGAAGTGTCTTTGTCTTGCAAGACCTGCATCTAGGCCCCAGAAAACCTTTACAATTCTCAAAGTACCTTGTGATACAGGTTCAGAAATATCTCCACCTGGTGGGGATACAGCACCGATAACAGTAACTGAACCATCATCGCCATTCAAAGTTTCAACACGGCCTGCTCTTTCATAGAATTCTGCGATTCTTGAAGATAAGTAAGCAGGATATCCTTCTTCACCAGGCATTTCTTCAAGTCGTGATGAAATCTCACGCATTGCTTCAGCCCATCTGGAGGTTGAATCTGCCATCAAAGCCACATCGTATCCCATGTCACGGAAATACTCAGCAATAGTAATTCCAGTATACACAGATGCTTCACGTGCAGCAACAGGCATGTTTGATGTATTTGCAATCATAACGGTACGTTCCATCAATGGCTTACCTGTGTTAGGGTCAATCAAGTGAGGGAATTCGTCAAGAACTTCAGTCATCTCATTTCCTCTTTCACCACATCCAATATAGACAACCAGTTGTGCGTCAGAGTACTTTGCTAGAGATTGTTGTGTAACTGTCTTACCAGACCCGAATGGCCCAGGAATTCCAGCCGCCCCACCTTTAGCAAGTGGGAACAAGAAATCAAGAATTCTCATACCAGTAACTAGGGGAGTATCAGGTGCATACTTTTGGCGGTAAGGACGAGGCGTTCTAACCGGCCACTTCTGCATCATCTGTAATTCAGAACCATCATCGAGGACACAAACGGTTTGAGTAACATTGAAATCTCCAGATTCGATTGACTTTACTTTTCCACTCATGCCTGGAGGTACCATGATTTTGTGAACGATTGTCTCTGTCTCTTGGACATTCCCAATGACTTGTCCACTTTCTACCGAGTCGCCTTTTGCGACTGTAGGTTCGAACTTCCAAACCTTTTCTAAATCGAATGCATCAGCATCAACTCCTCTTGTAATGAATACACCCATTACTTCTTCGAGGGTTGCCAGTGGTCTTTGGATTCCATCATAAATCTGTGTCAAAAGACCTGGACCTAAAGATACAGAAAGTGTTTCTTCGGTATTCAGAACTGGTTCACCAGGTCTAATTCCAGACGTATCTTCGTATACTTGAATTACCGCTTTATCGCCGTGTAATTCAATTACTTCACCCATCAGTCCTTCTTCTCCAACTCTAACGACGTCATACATCGCTGCTTTCATTCCAGTTGCGGTCACAACAGGACCGGATATTCGGTATATTACTCCTTCATTACTCATATTTTTTCCTCCATTTTTGTTGGAATATCATTTCCATAAGTCGACTCCTATTGCCTTACGAATTGTATCACGCAAGGTTGTATCCTCTTCTGTACCAATTCCAAGCACAGTAGGGGTTACTGATGCCGAAAGCCTGTTTCTCAAGCGATCTGGCAATGCTGCAAGTATTACGGAGTCGATAACCACAATACCTACATTTTTATCATTGAGAAGAGATTTCAAGGCTGAAGCCATTTCATCATCATTCTCTGGATTAGTGATATTAGAAATTCCAGCAAGCTGGAATCCTAAAGTGAATTCAGGTGAACCTATAACTGCTAAATCCATATCTTCACCTTCACATTATGTGTGCCTCTAACACATCTTCTGGAAGACCCGCAAGCCTACCTCTAACTATAATTCTCAAATCTGCAACCTCTTGAACTTTCATACAAATGTAATGAATGATCGGTAATGCAGATACTGGATGTAAATAACTCATCCTTTGCATGAATTTATGCTCTTGGTTCTTGAACCAAGTAATTACTGGGTCTAAACTTCTAACATCTTTAGAGCGAGAAAGAAGTTGTTCAAATTCTGCAAAGTCTAACTTACTTGAAGACCTTAAAATGTCCATCATAGAATCCTTTCCACCGGCAGCAATGGATGAAAAGGAACTACTAGGGAGCATTCTGCCACCTGGGATTAATAGTTCAGATATATCTTCTGAATTAATTCCAACTGACTGCGCTTCTAAAATATTCAAAATATTACGATGATCTATTTCCATAGCAAGATAATTTCTTAGATATCTTGTTGAAGGCTTAGTAGAAGATAATGCCTTTGTCGCTACTGAGAAGTAATGCCTATCCAAGGCATCTTCATAATCAGATAATCTAGCATCTTCTGGCAAAGCCATCAATGAAGAGCCAAATGATTTCCTGCGCATTTGGGTAACTGCAGAACGTAAATCATCTGAATTTTCGATTATCTTCAACCAAGGTGTGTTGATTTGGTTTAACTCTGGTAATATGGAATGAGATACTTTGTCCAAGTCTACATCATTCATTACCGCTCGTAAAACTACTTTTGCATTCTGATACTCAAATCTAGAAGTATAAACTTCTACCAATGATTTGACTTTACCATTACACATTGAAACTATTTCTTCAAGTTCTGACTCAAGGTTGTGAGTCAGTGCAGCTTCAACAAGGTCTCCTCCATTGAATTTCCCAGCATATAAGTTGATTTCATCGGAATATCCGATGTTACTTACTGCTACAGTCAACTGATCAGGTGATTGGTGAATCAATTGTCGCATACGCGCCAAATCTGCAAGTTTATTTCGACGGGATTTAGCCCTCGAAGCAACATAAGCAGTATTACCAAACACAATAATCACCTAACCAAACAATATTGAATTCACTGAAGACAGTGAATCATTCCAAGCATTTTCTAAAAGGGTATCAAATCTCATATCATATGAAATTGAACCATCGGGTGCTTCGAGGATAAAACCTCCAAGTCCATCGACTGATTCTCCGATTTTTCTCTTGCCCTTAATGCCATCTAAGGCCTTTCGGTCAACTTCTACCGGTCTTATGATATAATCAGCACCAGCCGTTTTTCCAGCATTTGTCATCATAGACTTTAGCATACTAGCACGTCCTTTGAATCCAGGGTCTGCTAATTGTTGCTTAACAGCATCATGAGTAGCGTCCAAAACCTTTCTCCTGGCAATCAAAATTTCCTTTTGATTGGCCTGGCGAGCGCTTGCGACTACTTCTCTAGCAATCTGAACAGATTCTCTTTCTGCTCTTGCATCTGCTTCACTACGAATACTTTCTGCTTTACTTTCTGCCTCTGATAAAATTTCATTGGCCTCGGCTTTAGCTTTCTTAATTATCGCTTTCGCTTCAGCGTCAGCTGATGCTGCGATATCCTTTGCTAATGTTTCTAGCGTCATCTTTTTTTCCTCCAAACATCTTTCGAAATCCTAAATTAAATAGGATTACGAATGATCTTCCTTATTGAAGGAAGAGCGGCAATGCACCAAGAATCACGATAGATTCTGGCAACGCTGTAAAGATAAGCGCAACACCGAACTTGCTTCCATCTTCAGCAAGCATTCCGACAGCAGCGCTACCAATAGCAGCTTGGGAGAAACCAGCGCCAATGGCCGCAAGACCAAGTGCTAGTCCAACACCGATCATGCCGATGTCTCCAGTTATGTCGTTCGAATCGTCGTCAGTCGTTGCTGCATCTTGTGCTGCAACACCTTGTGCAACCAAGGTCAGTACCAACAATACGATCAGTGTTCTTAGGCTCATTTTCAGGGTATTATTATTCATTTTTGCTACCTCCATTTATTGTCCATTGGACTATGATTCACCCTCTACGTGTAGGGTGCGGCCACCAAGCGGCGCAAAAGCGCTACCCGAGCCGTCGTAAAACTTGCCCATCCATTCTACAAAGTGTAGACGGACGGCGTGAATTGTAGGGGACAGAATTCCCAGTGCTATAGCAAATAACTGAATCAAAACAAAGAGAATAACTCCAAGTAATAGTGAAACTACATCTCCTGAATCAAGTGCTGGACCGATTTTTTCCCAGCCCATAGTAATTGAAACTTCAGCAATTTTAACACCAGCGACACCTACTCCCATTATTCTAAGATATGAAAGAGTATTAGCTAGTAGTCCGAATGTTTCAATTGGACCCATTATCAGGCCACCAACCCATCCGAACTTTTCGTAGACGGCCAAACCAACCACTAAACTTGCCAGTCCAATAATGATTAGGAATGTCCAAATTTGTATGTCGAAAAGACCATTGTATCCCATTACCATATTTCTTGCTTGCATCGAACCGCCGGTTAAAATAAGTAACCAAGAACCTTTTTCGAAGTATGCAGCTGCTGCGCCATGTGCTTTGAAAACTGTCACCAGACCAATAACTAGCCCTAGGAAAATGTGTGCAATACCGATGTAAACTGAAAGAACTACATATTCTTGCAAACCATGTCCTGGGCTTGCCCTGTGGAATGGCATGTGCAATCCACCAAGGTTAAGCAAGTCAGCAATAGCATGAGGGACGTGGACATTAGCATACGTCCAATCATAAAATGCATCGAATGGCGATGAATTTCCTAATTGACCTGTATCATCCCAAACAAACCCAAATCCTTCAGCGAAAATTATTCCCCAAATAATACACCAAGCACCCATCCACTTGAGGATAGTAATTCCATTTTGCGCAAGTGGGTCTTTGGCGAATGGTTTAGAGCCTAAGAATACGGCAAGTAGATAGATTAGAAGGCCATATCCCCAATCCCCCAAAATCATCCCATAGAAAAGAGGGAAAGTCATCATTAGAAGCATCGAAGGATCATATGTCCCATACTTTGGCCTTCCAACCAAATCAACCAATAGTTCAAATGGCTCAGTAGCCTTACCGTTGACAAATTCAATTGGCGGGACTGCATCATCATGAGTAGAGTGTGAATCAGAAGATGAAACATTCGCTAATGCGATATCTAGTTCAGGTAAGTTAATTCTTCCATCTCTGTTTATGTCAATCGCAGCCAAGAACTTAGCCATATTCCAAGGTGGCATATCGCCTATATCAGCGGATTTCATGGCTTTTTCTATTTCTTTGAAGTCTAGGTCTCCTGAATCATCAAGATCCATCGACTTGAAAAATTGGAAAACGCTCTGCCCTGAAGATTCCAGATGCTGAGAAAGCATTATCAGTTCTTTTGGAGTTTCTGAATGATGCTCCTCATGGTCTTCTTCGTGATGATGATGTGAATCAACGTACTCTTCTATAGAAACATGGGAAGCACATTTAGATAGTTTAGCACTAACTTCATCTGCTTTGTTTGTAGGAACCCAAGCATCGAGTGCGAAGGCTTGATTACTGACCGCTACCAAGGTTGGCGCCGTGAAAATTTGTTCCTCTCTTTCAAGGTGTTCTTTGACTCTTACGAGATCAGAGCCATTGGATTTTGCCCAGCCTTCTAGAGATTCGACAGTATCTTCGCTCTTGGAATGTAGATTCCTAATCGTCGCTTCTATCTCTGACATTCTCTCGGAGGGAGTGCCTTCGCCACTAGGGATTTGAACGGCTTTAGAACCCAGTTCAGCTAATGCAATTTGGACGGCTGCTCCATCTTTAGGTTGGCATGCAACAGCAATAATTCCCTTTGAAACTTTGAGTTCAATATCATTGATAATGTCGCTGAAAACAACTTGAGCTTTTGATGCCTTGCTGGTTTCAGCCAAGTAAATCTCTACACCCTCATAGCCAGACATTAATTCTAGAGGAATATTCAATGGAGCAACTCTTGTCAGCGCCTTTAATTGCTCTTCTAAGGAAGAGATTTCAGATTCACAATCTCTAATTGTTTCAATAAACTCAAGAGCATTGTCTACCTTTGCTTCAAATCCATCTAGAATCCCTATTACGTTTTCACGTGTAGTTGGACCATCCATGTTGATAGCGTTGACTTCAGACTGGAGTGAACGAACTTTTGTCAGCAGCCTGCTGACAATTTCTGAGCCTTCGCTTTTTATCGAAGAACCTATTCCAATTCCATCTTCGAAATTACTGTATTCTTCGATATGGACGCAGCCTAAGTTGGTGCATTGACGAATTACTTCTTCCAAATTACCGACTGGTGCAGCGACGGTTAATCGGGACATTTCAAGCATAATAACACCTTAAAATGTAGTCATTGTATCCAAGATTGCTTTAACAGCCTTGTCTAAATTCTTTGTAGCATTTGATTCAATGGAATCAACTTCCTTCGAACCTGTCTTTTGGACTTTACTTGCTTCTTTATCTGCACCTTCGCGTGCCGTATCGAGTTTCGCTTGAGTGCTCGAGACAGAATCATCTGCCGCACTAGATACGATTTCGCTAGACTGCTTTCTAGCATCGGACATAATTTTTGATGCTTCGCTTTGCGCATCAGCAAGTTTCTTTGCTGCATCGCGCTCAGTTTGCTTGATTTTACGAAGAACGTCGGACATACCCAAGTAAATCACCTACATTTCTCCGAATTATAGGGGGTTTATGAGTGTAGTGATTAAACACTCCTTCCATAACAATCCCGAAGATTAGATAATTGCGCCTGTAGTCATCGTTTAGGCTTAAATGCCCTAAACCGACTCGACATACCAAATGGTAACAAAAGCCTTCCTTGGACATCTTCAAATCCAACTTCCCTCATGACTTTACGATAATAACCATTTGTACCATAATGAGAATATGTCCGGGCTAAACCTTTCCAAGGGTGATCTTTTTCTTTGGTAATTATTCTAGCGATGATTTGTACAACTGTGGCCATCCATATTCGCCCTGCTAAGCCATGAAACCAATTGGCTTTGCCCGCATCGCAAATTACAAGCTGACCTCCGGGTTTCAGTACCCTAAATATTTCTTGAAGACCCTTCTTTTTATCCTGGAAGTCCCTAAATGAAAATAAGCAAAATACTCTATCGAAAGAGTCGTCAGGAAGAGGTATTGATTCGGCGATGGCTTCAACGTATTTTGCTGGTTTTTCACCACGTGATTTTCTAGCAGAATCTACTCTCTTCTTAGCAACNCTCAACATTTCTGCTGAGGGATCTAAGCAGGTTACATCCAAACCTACTAGATCTTCAGCAAATGAACCTGGCCCACAGCCAACTTCTAAGATTTTCATCCCTTTCTCTGCATGATTACGGACATTTCTTCTCCAAACTTTATCCTGTCCAAAAGTCATCCAACGATTTACTTTATCATAATGCGGAATTGACTGTTCAAGTTGTTCTTCAAGTTTAGTCCAAGCGTCTAAATCTATGCCTGATGGGTCATAACCACCTGTTGAACTCCTATCCGACATATTAACTCCTCACGGCTGACCTCTTTGGACATATCGTTTTGAAAACACCGGCAATAGGTCAAGCAATACGCTCAACTGTTTCTGGAGTAATACCTTCTTCAGGAGTTACTCTAAATACAAGTATCTTCAAATTCTCTGGAGCATTTCTAAACTTAGAAACTATCATAGATGTTTCAAAATCAGTACCTATGGTTCTAACTTGGAAAGAAAGAACCATATCTGCAATGGATGCTAACTCTTGTTTTATTAAAGGAGAAAGTCCGTCAGTAGATACTGAAATTAAAATCAAACCCCTGTATAATTGTGCATGCGCTTGTAACATCCTAACCATCGCGACGACTCTTGCTGGGTCATCTCTTTGAAGGAAAAAATCTAGACTGTCAATAACTGCTCTAAAATAAGGCCCTAAAGCCATAACTTCATTTGTAACTTCAGTCAAATAATCCTGCGTCATATCATCTACGAATCTAGTTTGGGCTAATCTTTGAATATCTTCAAGTCTAAAACCTTCCAATCTATACCTACTTGCCAATAATTCTTTTTCTAAGACATTAGAGTTATATTCTTCCCCGATAGTCCTTACATTGATATCTAAAGGCCAGTCATACTTTTGGAAAATTCTAACGATTTCTGCCTGACCTTCATTGGTGGATATGTAAAGAGTATTTTCTGCTTCTTCGGCAGGAGATACAAATTGTTTTGCAAATAATTCACTTCCTGAACCAGTATCAGTAAATGCTATCATCGTAAATCCTCTAGGGACTCCACCATGCATTTCATTATCGAACTTTGGAACTCCAAAAGACCCTACTGAGCCAAAGAATTTCTCATCTTCCTCATCGAACTTGAATTCTTTAGCCATAAATCTCACCTCAATGTATTACAACTTGACCTCTATCGATAAGGTCAGTACAGTATAAATCTAAATTTGATAAAACCAATGGAGGGGTTTGATCGGGTACGTTTAGAATTACAGTCAGAACTTCTTGTTGCCTAAATGTGTTAATGAATGTATGAAGATATTCGGCTAACATCCTATCCTCGTTGTAAATTGCTAAGGAATTCACACTGTCAAGGAAAATAAAATTACGCTCATGGTCTGTTGTTTTAAGAATATACAACGTACGTAGAAGTACAGATTCCAACATNATTGGACTATCGACAAAATGGACATTGGAATAAGGAACTGTTGTGCCTCCTAAAATCCCAGACGATACTAAATCAATGAATTGTATATGAGATACATCTACTCCAATGGCCTCGAATCCTTGTATTACTTCTGCAGCACCTCGACTGGCACTAATGTAAACGCCACTCATCTCAAACATCTGAAGCAATGGAATCATAGTACTAGCAGTAACCATAAATGCATTAGAATTACCACAGCGAACTTGAACTGCGCTATTTAGTGAAACCTCAGTCAATTGATCTGAAATTCCTTGGTCTAACTCAAACATACTTATGACCCCCATCTATTCTGTTTATCGCTTACTGCGCCCCATTTCAACATTGGAGTCAACATTACTCCAAGAGGAGTTAACTCAATCGCATGTTTAGCTCTGCTGTGAGGCGTACCTCTCATCTTTACAACTTGTAAATATCTAAGCAAATGCCCCATTCTTTCAACATCTCCGAGTACAATTATTCCGTCTGCAATAGCTTCCTCGACACCAAAGGATGACCAATGGGCATTTTCTGTGGCAGATGTAATTTCTGCAATCAAAATAGTTGTACATCCCAAGGTAGCCAACTTCTTACCCAATGTAAACAAGAAGTCTCTAATCAATTGTTCCGATTTAATCTTGTAACAAAGAGTAGTAACCGAATCGATAACCAATCTTGTCACACCAATTGTATTGACAATATCTACAATCGCCTTGATTAAAGAATGGACGTCATCTAAATCAAAGGATGATTTTTCTAAACCAAGCCAAGAATATAAAACGTCCATATCAAAAACATTTATCAAACCGGAATCAACCATTTTTACATCAAAGAATTGGAATTGCCTAATGTTTTCAAGTAATTTCACCGACGGTTCTGTAGCAGTAAAATGAGCGCATGCCTCTCCAGCATCAGCCCCGCGAACTAAAAATTCCATTCCCAGTGTAGTCTTTCCTGAACCACAAGTACCCGATGCCAAAACTGTAGAACCATAAGGAATCCCCCCTCTAAGAATTTCGTCTAGACCATGCACACCTGTAATGCATCGGTCTCGGGAATATTGGCCGGCTGGTTGCATGGGGAACAGTTAGGCTAAATCGCTTAGGTTCATGAAGCATGCGCCCAAGTCAACTAAATTACCGATGGTTTCAATTGTTATAATCAAAACTAATTCCCGGGGCTAGGTTGTGAAGGAATAAACCAATCTGAAGAAGATGCTGGCAAGTTACCATTCCATTCTAAGGTTTGAGTTGGAGTTAGGAAAAACCCTGTATCTCCACCCCATTCAACCCTGAAAATTTCAAATGGCCTGAATTCTGAAAGTTGAGTATAGCTCAATATTACTATGCCTCCACCATCATCAAGACCACTTATCGCCCCAACACCCAAAAATCCGGATTGACCCAAATCAATCACATGAGTAGCGTTACCTATTTCTTGTGAGATTGCATCTCCTGTGAATATTGTAGTTGAATGACCTTTTAGAACACCTTCTTTGAGAAGAATATTAGTTTCTCCTGAAGGTGCAATATGGTTGAAACTCCAACCTTCTAAGGAAATGGCGAAATCATTGGGGTTGGATACTTCAATCCATTCTGGATTGCCAGAAACCGAACGAGGACTTATCTCAGTAATATGTAATGAATTGGATTTGCGCCCACCGTCATGAACTTCTAATATCAATTGGATTTTTTCAGCCCCATCTTGGAAAGTCACCGATGCACTAGAAGATGTTTGAGCGGTATTACGAGGAGTGCCGCCCTCAAATAAAACTAAATTTACTCTTGATAAATTGTCACTATCGGTAATCTTAATTTGAACATATAGACTTAGCCCGTTATCCAAGCCTAAGCCCTTTACCATTCCATCCTCAGTCACATTAGAAAGTGAATTAACTCTGTCAAAGTCCAATTTCCCACCTAACATTAGACCGACTTGAACTACGCCTTTATCCAACTCACTAGCTTCAATTTGATGCCAATCGGAGGTAGCATTTTGATAATCAAGATTTGAATCCAACATTGGAACAAACCATCCGCTATTTGATGTCATACGATCTAAGCCATTGTATGCTGCACGGTCAATTCGGTCTACAGAAGTGTCATTAGAACCCATTTCCAATTGAGCCAAAGAGAGAAATGCGGTTAAAATCATCAAAAATAATGTGAAGGCGGAAAGAAATTCAATAACTGCGGTCATACCATTTTGATCTCTTTGGAGAGAATGATGAGACTGCTTGCGCATGTTAGTGGTAGGAGAGAGTAATTCAAGAGGTTGCCGATTGACATGTATGATTGGGTCTAATTTTAGCCACTTTTTGTCAATTCGAAGCGATGAGTCTTTGAATGTTCAATGAGAGGAAGGTGTATGAGTGCAGTCTATAAGCGGCTAAATGGCAACCAAAAAAGTTGCTTCACGTTCGTGATTTTACTGCTATTTAGTTCTCTATCTGGCATCGCTATGACGCCTAATGCCGAGGCTGCTGCCGGGGGGGACTTAGGGATAATTGGGACCAGTTACCCTCCTGAAGATACATGGATGGCGGCATATGACTCCATTAAATTCGAAGTAGAAATTGAAAATTTCCACGTCTCTCCTTCTACTTCAGGGCGAGTTTTAGATTGGTATGTTTGCGAAGGAATAAAAAATTATAACCTTTGTATTAGTTCCAGTTTTGAAGATGGGAGTATTACAATAAGTTCGATATTACCTGGAGTTGTGGAAACATTTGAATCTTCGACATATTTTAACCCTAATGGTTTTGAAGGAAATATGACTATTGTTTACAAATTTGATCAATTTGATTTCGATTCTAGTAACGACATATACTCATTTGTGGTAAACTCTACTACAGATTACATGGATATAAAAATTGATGACGACACTAGTGT
>NHGH02000002.1 GCA_002172355.2 Euryarchaeota archaeon TMED132 | reverse complement strand
AATTCTGAGGCACGCTCACTGATTTGATGTTCTAGTTCATTGACTCTTTTTACCAATCTTTCCGCTCTTTGTTCTGCCTCTTCACAGCGATTTCTTGCCTCTGCCATCTCAATTTGCATCGAGTTGATTTCTGAGTTGACATTTTCAACTTTCTCGCTCTGCATATTTCTTGTTTCTGTGGCTTCTCTAGAACGAATCTCTGCCGCCTTACGAGAAGTCTCAGATTCACTTAATTTGGAATTTAATAAGCCCTTTTCTTTATTTAATTCATCAATTCTAAGTTCTGCTGATTCCAATCTTCTTCTAAGACCTGCATCGATGCCTGGTGCAGGAGGAACTTCAACTTTTGATAGCCCTTTGCTGACTTCATCAACCGTATCCTTGAATTTGGCCTTGACTCTATGTTGACGGAATGTCTCCATTCCAATTTCAAACCCAATCAAATTTTCTAAGCGATTCTTAAGATTGGCCCTTCTACTCTCGGAACGTGTCCTCACAGTGACTAGCAAGTCTCGGAAATATGAGAGTGAAAAATCATGTACAGTTCCAGACTCTTTGGTGACAATAGACCCAGCCGGTAACCTGTGTAATCTAATTACCCGCTTTGCTTCAGTAAGTCCTAGAACGGCTTCTTCAAAAGATTCACATGATGGAGCATAAAGAGCGACTGGAATTCCTTTTGCTAAAACCAGCGATACCGCCTTGGAGGATTTCCCTGATTGTATATGTCCTGTCACCTCTTCTTTGATTGCATCGCCAAGCATTGAGAGAATTGCATCACTGCCACCTTTCCCTTCCCTCAAGACAAAACCATCTGGTAATGCTTGACCAAATCCTCCCGTGGTAGGCATTTCACCGTCTAAAGCAGCTGCAGCGGAGTTTACAATTCGTGTGTGGTCAGCGTTGGCTTCGGTCCAAACAGCAATTGCAATCTCTCCAGTTTGTGCAAGAAGTAAAGCGCCATCCCCAGTATGAAGCGTCCAATGCCCACTAGAGGAAAACCCTAGGCCCGAAGATAATTGTTCTCGGCTATCCAGAGTAGTCCCTACTTCTCTGGCTAATGTCTCTGCATCAGTTGGTAATTCTCCTGCTGAATCAATTAGCATTCCAGCATCCACTGCAATCGCTCCTCTAACGGTGACATTCTCGACGAGTTTGGATAATACAGAAGAAAGGTCTCTTGAAAGTAAACGCTCTACTGAGTCACCTCTTGGAAGTAATCCTTGTCTATCTGCAGGATGTTCAAATGCCTCTGGCACCACTTCAGCAACATTACCCAATCCTGTCATTGAATAACTGGTTGCCTGAAATCGGCATGCGCCTTCTGCTTCAATTTCCTGAAGTCTGTTTTTGGCTTCAAATCCGCCAAGTAATTCTGAAGGCTTCTTACTTTCAGCTAACCAGCCAACGATACGCCCTGCTCGAACAATTCTATGACCTGCCGGAGTTTTTCTCTTACCGATCCAAGTGCTTATTGCACCATGAGCAAATGGTTGAATTACACCATCTGTCACATCAATCTCTTCATCTACAGGCATTCCGTTTGGTAAATCAAACATAGTTATCACATCTGAGGGGTTGTCGCAATGATACGACGGTCGCGGTCAAGGGCATGACGCCAGCGGGCAAGTCTTCCGCCCTTTCCACTAAGAACTACAATTCGCTCAGGGCCAGCCATATCGACCATCATGCGAGATTCGCCCTCGCACCAGATTTCATACAACTGCCCTGTGCCAAGTGCTGCACAGGTTTCAAGAGCAAGTTCAACNATCTCTGANGCTGTTTCGATAGGAGGAACATTTCCTTCACTACCAACACATGCCATTAGATTGCCTCTGTTATCAATTAGCATGGCCTGGTCAACTCCCTCTATGGTCGTTAATCCTGCCAAAACACGTTGTAACATATCCGCTCAAACCAATGCTCACCGTTGTAGGCTTCAAGAAGTTTTGTGTNTCCATCCCCCTAAAGGGGGATTTACAAGGTTAAATCAAATATCCAACTGGATTTNAATTAAAACGATNCGCGGAAGGNNATANGANGCCNATTTTCCGCGCCTNNNANNNNTNGNNGATATNCNGANTNNGGAGTNAGAAGNCNTANTAAATCAATCTANTTTTNCAATATAAAATTTAAATTTNCAATTNGAAAATTAATCGGTGNCCTCAAACCAAAGAAACCCTCGCCTGCAAATGTTGGCATCCATGGAGATTGAAATCCCGAGTTGTGATAGTTGCGATAAACCCGCACTACTAGAACAAGCCTATTCGGGTCGTGTGCTTTGTGGGCAACACTTGGCTAAGTCAATACGNAAAAAAATCGCCAAGGAATTAAGGAAGCAACTGAAGTTGGTAAAAGGTGAACATACAACGATATTCGTAGCCATTTCTGGGGGCAAAGATTCAGCAGTTCTGCTTGAAACTTTAGTCGATATACTCGGCGTTAGGCCTGATGTAACGATAATCGCTGGAACTGTTGATGAGGGNATAGAAGGATATAGGCCTCCTTCGATAATATGTGCTGAAGAATTATGTCAGCGCCTTGGTGTTGAATTTATTACAGTCTCATACCCCGAATTAGACTTCGAAGAAATGGATACAGTTGCTAAGTTAATACCAGGAATGATTGAGAGTGATCGAAATGCTTCTCGAATGCCATGTTCTTATTGTGGAGTTTTTAGAAGACAAGGAATTAATCACTTGGCAAAGAGAGTCAATGCCGATGTTATGGCACTTGGACATAATCTTGATGATATGGCACAAACAGTTCTAATGAACATGTCTAATGGCGATATGGAAAGAACGCTGAGATTGGCACCNCATACCACTACGCCCCTAGATGGACTACCTCCTCGAATTGTTCCATTGAGATGGATNCCTGAACAGGAAGTTCACCTNTATGCCGTTCACAAAGGATTACCAATGCATCATGAAGAATGCCCTCATGCCAGAGGTGCACTAAGATGGAGACATCGAGATATGGTTGCTCAAATGGAGGCTGATGTTCCTGGAACAAGNCATGGACTGTTAAGGATGGCTGACAATATCAAAGAATTGAGAAATCAAATAATTGAGTTGGGAGGTCATGAGAGTCGCCCAAGCCCACCTGTCTCTTGCCCTGTTTGCGGCTCTATGACTTCAAATGACCAGTGCAAAGCTTGCGAGATGCGAGAAATGGTCAAGAAAGAGTTGGAAAAGTAAACTCGAACGGTTTCACTCTGTTCCAATCAATTTATAATCATCAGAAAGAGGTGTTGCACCTGTTTCCATCGAAATAATCTTACCATCTTTGAATCGCATGAATGACATTACAGCTTCGGAGTCTGAGTTATTTGCAAAGTGAACGATTGAATGGGCTACTCCGACTTCATCATTCTCATACAGAATGCGGTTGTTTTCTGAAGTTGGTGTGTTTCCACCCTTTACGAATCCCAAAATATCAGACTTACTCATAGTCATACCACCAACGTGTGGATTGAATACGCAATCATCGTGTATTAACTCTTCAAGTGCTTCGAAATCTCCATTATCCCAGGCTTCATTGTATGCTGTTATTATTGACATAAACGTAGCAAAAGTAGGAGATGTATAAATGCGTCGTATATAGAAAATTTCAATGTTGGCAATATAGAAAAAGGCGAGATTGGCGAATTGACGGCTCAAAGGTTATTGTAAAGTAGTTATTAGCCATTACATGGTCGAGATTCAATGCCCGCATTGTGTTGAAAGTATCGAATTAGATGATGGCATCTTTGGATTATTCGAATGTCCATTTTGTGAAGAAGAATTTGAATGGAATCCTGAAGAAGAAGCCTCAAATGATGATTTATTCAATACTAAAGATTTCTTGATCGGCTTATGTGGGCCTACTATACCTTCAGCCATAGGCATATTCTGTTCATTTGTTTTTGTTGATGGATGGGATACTCTAATATGGTTTGTAATTTCGATGTTAATTTGGCCAGTAATGGCAATTATTTTCTTAATTTACGGATTTTTCACAGCGCGGAGATTTATGATATTTGGTACATTTATATCACTGGTCTTAATGTTCATAATGTTCTTTGTGTTACCCATTTTCCAATGAAATGTTGCCACCACCATAAGGATTTTACATATCATTTTATGAAACTCATTAGGACTCAAAGTCATAGTATTGGCAAATACCTTTTCCAAATTATCCTCAATTATTTCTTCCTTCTCTTCATCGCTAATTTTTTCGCCTGCGTCAGGTCTTTGATTAATATCTTCAATAGTTAAACGATATGCTTCTAACTGTACATCTTTCTTATATTGCTCGATAAGATTTTTTTCTTCTTTGATTTCTACTGACAAATTTTGCTTTTCAGAAATATGAAACGGTGTAAGAATTTAGCGGTTTTTTATAATTATTTGCTCAACGAAAAACACTCAACCGTTGATCCATCCAGCCATACTAAAAAACGCGAACATCAAAAATCCAAAGAGAATTCCCCACAAAACTCCCTTCGTATGACTGCCCAATTTCTCTCTTGAACCACCTCGAGGAAATGTAGCTGTAGCTAAGAAAAATATGATAAAAAAAAGGGCGGATAGTCTGGGTAAATGATAGTATGCTGGAGGTGGTGCGCATTCAACCCAACCCCAACAAAAGTATCCATTTTTCATTTCGTTTAAGTAAGAAATTATCGAGAGTGGGAAATAAACCTTCAAAGGATGAAAAAAACCTTTCCAAGCCTCTGCTGAGATTGAAGCATCATTATTTTCTTCCGGCGTTTTTGTTGTAATAGAGTCATTTTCGGATTGGTCTCCAGTGAGATATTTCTTTTTCCAAGATTTCATAGCGCGTGTCTTTGGTTGGAAACTGTCGGATTTTGATTTTTTTGACGCCCCGACAGACTTTTTAGCCATGCACTGATTGATAGTCAAAGAATTATAAATCATTTGCCGACAATGAATATCAAAATTAAAACGTTAATTCTTGGATTCAAACATTAAAGTATCAGGTGCTGTAGGTATATCATGCGAAATCATGTATCTAGGTGGGAAGATTTGCCCCCAGGAGATTGGCTGGCCAATGATGAACATGGCGTCCACTGGTTTCGAGCTGATGATGGCAGCCATTGGTATTCAGTAGACGACGGTTATCGCCTTTGGGAAGAAGAAAATACTCAATCCATTGATAATTCTAAAACCCAAAATCGAAATAAGGGTTTCAATTATGAGGATTTTTACGACGATTATGACGAAGACGATTATGATGACGGTGGCACCTATGTTTCAAGGTCTTTTAGAAGAAAGAAATCACTGCTACCTGCCTTTCTTATGTTAATATTAATTGGAGTTGTTGGTTCTGGAGGATATTTTCTTTACGATTATATTACCAAAGAAGTACCAGAACCTGCGCTTTATGGACAGATATATTGGGATTACGAGGATAATGGTTTTGATGTAGAAGAAGTCAACGGTTTGCTATTCCAGCAGGAACGCATCACTACATTTTACCCAAAGTTAAGCGAAATGTGTGATGTTGACCCACTAATTGACGAATCTGGATACTTCTGTATTCGCGAAGTTACTGCCCTAAATATATGGGATAGAGGCGATTATTATGAAGCGTGTGATCCTGAATTAATAACTTGTATTCATCTTTACATCCAAGAAAAGGGAATAACAATTTATGACCCCGAATGGCAAAACTGTGCCGAAATAGTCAGCAGTATCGAAAAACCTGAGTTGGTAACAGATGAAAATGACAGGTTAAATCCTACTGATGAATGGATGGATGAGTTTTATCAGATTAAGTCTGAAATAAAATATGAACGGCCATCTGTTTGCGATGAGTCTTTTGATGTTTGAACTCACTGTCCCAAGAAAGGGTACCCTTGCATGAGATGCTAGTACAGTGGGGATAAATAGGGTATGAATAATAAGTGATGAATAAAAGGAGCGAATATGGCTGATTTGGTAAATTCAAAGCCAATCATCCTGTTTAATACACATGTTTATCCGCGTCATAAAAACGACCATGTCGCCCCTTTTATGCATGATTTAGCAAAAGTATGCACCTCATTCGCAAGAGTTGTTGTTCATTGCCCGCACGCACCTGGGCTCCCTTTAGAAGAATCAATAGATGGTGTTGAAATTCGGCGATTCAAATATGCAGCTGAACATAAACAAACACTTGCTTATCAAGGAGATATGCACAAACAAGTTAAGAAGTCATTTTTCAAAGCCTTACTATTTTATTCATTTCTTCGAAAATGGAAAAAGGCAACAAAGATACTTTTACGAGATTTAAAGCCTGATATTGTTCATGCTCATTGGTTAATACCAGGTGCTTACATTACGAATAAGTCAATAACGAAACACACAAAGTTGTATATATCCATGCATGGAACAGATGTTTTTCTTATCAATAAAATGAAGATTGCTCAAAGGTTAGCCAAAAAATCAATCCAAAGAGCAAGTAAGCTCCATTTCGTTTCCAATGTACTCCAAACAATCATCGTTCAACACTATGGGGAAAGCTATGGCGAAGGATTGTTATTGCCAATGGTTTTCGGTCTAGAGGATTTTCGTCAAGAATCGATGACATTACCCAAGACCAAACGCATTTTATTTGTTGGAAGGTTAATGGAAGTCAAAGGTATAGATGTTCTAATCAATGCCTTTAGCAAATTGGTAGAACATCAGCCGTTTCAAGATTGGAACCTTGACATTGTGGGGGATGGTCCCGAACGTAACTATTTGACAAACCTCTCTAAAGATAAAGAAATTAGTCACCTAATTCATTTCCACGGATCCAAACCAAGAAATGAAATCAAAGATTTTTACAATCAAGCTGAATTATTTATATTGCCNTCAAAAACCACATCTCTAGGTGAAAAAGAAGGATTGGGGCTAGTAGTTCTCGAAGCAATGATGGCTGGAGTTCCTGTAATTGGAACGGATTGTGGAGGAATCAAAGAGACTATTGTGGACGGAAAAACTGGAATAATAGTTCCTGAAAATGATGCAGACGCTTTGCACAATGCTATGGCTAATCTTCTTAATGCCCCTGAACAACGTGTTGAACTGGTTAAAAACGCACATTCTGAGATTGATAAACGGTATTCTACAAAATCCTTAGTGAATACGATGAAAAAATGGTACGGTGTTGTTGATGGAAAGTAAAGATAAATCAAAATCCACAACCCATACCGTTGGTAGAGTACTAACTATTTTTGTAGTCATACTTTCATTCTGGTTTATTTACCAGCAAATAAAGTCTAGCGAAATCGATGTTCTTGACACACTTTTAGGTGCTAAACCGATAATCTTTCTATCAATTCTATGTATCTTTGGTGTGCTGATACTAAGTCCTATTATTTGGAAATTTTTGATGTTGGGAAGTGGTGCAGATGTCCCTTACAGACAATGTTTTGGGATTTGGTGGACTACTAATATAGCAAAATATGTGCCTGGAAAGGTGAGCCTAATAGCNGGAAGGGCTTATATTGCCAGAAAATATGGAAGTAAGGTTGTCATCGAATCCTTTGTGTGGGAATTAGTCATCAGTGTATCATCAGCTGTATTAGCAGGACTTCTTTTACTCGATTTAGAAGGAATTTCATCATCAACAAAATGGATTTTGATTTCTGTTGGTATCACTAGCCTATTTCCAATAATCAGTCCAAGATTAACACAAGCCCTCGTTAGAAAGCCATTCTCACTATTAGGAAGAGGCGAGTGGGGTAATGAAACTTCAATGACTAGAATATACTATTCCATATCCCTTCTATTAATGTTAATTTCTTGGATTTTATGGGGTATGGCCCATCATTTCATACTATTGGGTCTTGGAATAAATGCTTCGTTAGCACTGCTAATTGGGGCATTCTCAATAGCATGGCTGGTAGGGTTCTTTGCATTTTTCTTACCAGCAGGGCTTGGCGCAAGAGAGGGCGTTTTTACATTTAATCTGTCATTATTTCTAACCGGTGGAATTGCAGCAATGGTCGCAATAATTTCTAGAACATTGAATGTTATTATTGAAATCGTAACTTTCATGTTTGGTTTGACGCTGATGTCTTCAGAAGATCTTGAAGAAGAATAACTACAACTCTTTACTAGACGAAGTTTTTGAGTTATTTTCACTCGAACGATAAGTAATAGTTTCGCCAAGTAAACCAAGCAGGAAGAATTGAACTCCAATGATAATAANTAGAACTCCTANTGAGAGTAGAGGCCGATCTCCTATGCCTTCATCATAAGCATACTTGATGAAAACNAGGTAACTGCAAATTACAAGCCCGGATGTTGATAGAAAGCCTCCAACCTTTCCAAACAGATGCATGGGGCGCTCGATAAAAGCCATTAGAAAAGATACGGTAATTAAATCAAAAAAGCCTCGCATTAGGCGCTTAGTCCCATATTTTGATTTNCCATGAAGACGAGGTCGGTGATTGATTGCGATTTCTGTAATCTTTGCTCCATTCATCTTTCCGAGTACAGGTGTGTATCTATGCATATCTCCATACAAGTTGAGCGACTTTGCTAAATCTGTGTCATAAGCTTTGAATCCGCAGTTCATATCATGAATTTTTATTCCGCACATTAGACGAACCAGACGATTGTAAATCTTCGATGGCCAGCGTTTCAATATATTGTCGCGACGCTTTTCCCTCCAACCACAAACAATATCATTTCCGTTATTTATTTCTTCAATAAATCTGGGAATTTCTGCAGGGTTGTCTTGTAGATCACCGTCCATTGTAATAGATATCTCGCCTTTTGCGGCTGCAAAACCAGTCTTCAGTGCGACTGCCTTCCCGAAATTACGCCTATGTTTGATGACGCGNACATTCCCTTCTGATTCTTTCAATTGCATCATTANTTCAAGCGAATTATCCATTGANCCATCATCAATGAAAATTATTTCATATGCGGTATCTTCTAAGATAGATCGAATCTCTTCAACGAGGGGAATCAGATTCTCTTCCTCATCGAGAACAGGTATTATAATAGACAGTTGTAATGATTCCATACTCATAAACAACCGACATCTTAGGGGTAGAATATGTTTTCCCTAGAGAAGATATATATCTTGCACTTCAACAAGNCGGTTTGAGTAAGCAGCATGCCAATCTTACCAACCCGAGTTATGAGTTTGATTGAAACANTCAATCAAAAAATCATTGCATTTTTTGAAAGAAAATCAAAATCAAGTAATAAATCAATTGTGCTATTTTTATTCTTATTTACAGCGACAATATCTGCTCCAATGCTGATTGGTTATCAAATCGANAACGATCTTAATCGCAGCGAAAACAAAGATGTGGATATATTCAGAGATCGGGCTCAAACNATCCTAGATGGCGANCTTCTGTATAGAGATACCGAAAAAATCACAGTTACTCCTCCACTGATAAATTACCTGTTCATTCCAGTGTTACTCCTTGGTGACTCGTTACTAATGTGGATGGCTTGGTTTGCCTTCTTCTTGTTTTTAACATCGGCTGTACTCTTCTTTGTTCTAGATTCTTACTTCGATCGTCGCCTCGCAATTGCAGGAAGTATGATTTACAGCGCATCACCCTTCGGCCAATTTACCTCTGTTGCGATGCTGCAAGACGACTCGATAATCGTATTTTTTCTCGCACTATCGTTACTATTTCTTATAAGAAAGCGTTGGTATTTAGCCGCCTCGGCTTTTGGCTTGGGCACGATGACCAAACTCTTCCCCGCAATCTGTGCTCCATTAGCAGCCGCAACGCCGGAAAAATGGAAAACACGAATCGGCGTGATTGCAATCGGACTCTCAATAGGTCTTGCAATATCCTTACCGTTTTTGATTTTAGCATATAGCGAGTTCATGCAATTTCTAGAATTCTATCTTTTTGGGACTCAACCTGTATCAACAAGTCAATCGTTTACCNCATTTTCTCAAATCGAGCAACGTGGAATGTCATTTTGGCGATATCTTGGTGAGACAATTATATTTGTTCCAAGTAAATTATTACACGCCATTTTTGTACTGATTTTAGTAACGACTTGGTACGGGGCGTTAACGAAACGTCTGAATGTGAATGCTGCATTTACTCTCTGCATTCTTTGGATTTTTATTTTTTATTCAAAAATCCACTTTGGTTATCACATGATGGCGCTTCTTGTNCTTATTCCATATGCANTTCATGATAGTCGAAAACTATGGTCGTTAGTCGCAGTAAGTTTCCTGGCAAGAATAGTCCACCTCGCATGGCGAGATAGTTTGTTCACTGATAACGATTGGGCACACCTTCTATTCGCCTCCATCTTGTGGTTTTATTGGATATATTGGGCTAGATTTGTCATCAAAAACCAGGAGTATCGCCGTTTGGAAGATAATACATCGATAAAACGGGTATTAATTGCTTCTAGTTGGATTGTCGTTCTTTGTCTAGCATATACGACTCAAATTGGAATATCAAAAGTACTGTTCTGATTAGTCAAAATATTGTAATCAACAAATATCTACAGGATTGATAATATTCAATCGACACATACCTATGAGTGCGGCTAGATAATTACTTTTCTAACAATAACTCACTCAAATACCAACTAAGGCGAGACAGCATTGGACGCGTACTAAGGTTCCATCCGAGTACCCACCGCTCATATATTTAAGCAAAGGGTTAGCTATGTTCTTTTCTAGACCTTGGGCTAATTTATTCCTCTTCAACATCATTTGCCATCATCATAGCAATCGGCCTTGTACGGTCATTTTCATCTAAAACTAGCCTCACTATAATGACGATTGGCGCCCCTATTATCGCACCTGCAATACCCCATACTTGAGCAAATAGCATGACTGTAAGAAGTAGCACAAATGGCGATATTCCTATCTTAGCACCTGATAAATTAGGTTCGATAAATGAACCAAATACTTGTTGATTACCAATTAGCATAGCCAACATGAGTAAGGCTGATACTGGTTCAAGCATTATAAAACCAATAATTACTGGTGGAATAGTAGCAAATAAGGCACCTATGATTGGAATGAAATCAAGTAAGAAACAGAGTATTCCAAATAANAACCAGCCTGGNAAATCAAANCCNATTGGTGATATNATGATGGTCATNACNAANGCTTGACCTGCNCTACATGTTACTTTAGAGACNACATATGCGGTAATNGATTCAGTNGATTCACTNACTATNTTNTTNGCTCTGCCATATGAATCGGGGAATGCAGAATTAAACCTTTTAGCNATTGTATGCTCTTCAAGAACTATGAAAAGTAGGAAAATTACTACAGTNCTCATTATTCCTAAAAATCCACCCAGTGAGCCTAAAATAGCTATNACAAANGTTTCAATATTTTCAGGAGAAGCAACATCTGAAATTATATCTGAATTAGAAAATATTGCTTCTAAGCCATACAGATCTGCTTCCGCATACTTCTGCCTTTTTTCTTCAAAGGCCGCTGTTATTTCTGGAATATCCTCAACAAATTGCGATAGNTTATCATAAAGGAAAATCGAGATTAAGTATACCGTGAGTATCCCTGAAACAAGAACTGTACCATATGATACAAATCGATTACCAACTTTCCGATAAATTATCTGTTCTGGCGGTTTTATNATGAAATANAGTAGAATTGCAATGGCTAAAGGCATTAGAATAGATTGTAAATTAATCATTGCAAGGTATACTACAACTGATACAATAGCCATGCTTGCTGCCGTGGTACGGTTACTATGAACATCAACTTTCAATACTTCATCCATAAATTATCGAGCGTTCCTCTCAATCTAAGGTTTGCCCCACCACCATAGTGAAAAATGGTGTTTAATTAGGTCAAAGTAAAATCAAAGAACATTATTGACCAGTTCATCAAGAGCTTGAGGTCTACCACAATAATGACATCTAAGTTCAAGTGGGTCTTTGGAAACAACTTTCAATCTATGTGGCAAAGGTTCTCTAAGATTTGTAGTTATACAATTGGACATTGCACATTTGACCACATTGACTACTTCTTCACCTAGGTTTATGGTTAACTTTTCAGCAACTGAATATGCCCTAATTATTGCAACATGGGCGTCTGGTGCAACTAATGCAAGGCGATCTAATTCGCTTTGAGTTAATTCTCTATCTTCGACTTTTATTATATCTTTAGAGCCCATTTTCTTGGATGGNACATTCATCACAAGTGAAACTGGGACCGAGGTCGAACCTGTCACACCAAGCATTTCCAGTACTGTCAATGATTGTCCACAAGGGATATGGTCAATTACAGTTCCATTCCTAATCGCTGTGACTCTCCTCATACTGTGCTCATTTGACATTATAATGCACCTCCTGCTGATTCTACATCTTTGGGAACTGTAACGCCAAGTAATTTGCAAAGTAGTGCCATTCTTGCCACAACCCCATTGAATGCTTGTTCGAAATATCTAGCGTGTCGAGTTGAATCCACCGTTGGGTCAATTTCGTCAACTCTTGGCAGTGGATGCATAATTATCATGTTAGCTTTCACGTCAGCAAGATGGTCGGCATGTAATTTATATGCCCCAGCACATCTTGCGTATTCATCCTCATCAGAGAATCTTTCTTTCTGAATACGTGTCATATAAACGACGTCTGCATCGTCAATCATTGAATACAAATCCTCTGTTTCAGTAATTTTTGCCCCATGAACATTCAAATCTGAGATTATTTCTGAAGGCATTTTCAAGATTTCTGGACTTGCAAAAANCAATTCACAGCCAAATCTTGTAAGAGCATGGGATAATGAGTGAACTGTACGTCCATAGCGTAAATCTCCTGCTAAAACTACTTTCAGCCCATCCAGTTTTCCGTGCGCTTGTCTAATGGTGAATAAGTCAAGCATTGTTTGAGTAGGGTGATGGCCAGCGCCGTCTCCACCATTTAAAATTGGNACAGTAGCGGAATCCTGAGCATATTGAGCCGCACCTTGTCGTGGGTGCCTCATAGCGATAATATCTGTGTAACCATCGACCATTTGGATAGTATCAAACAGAGTCTCACCTTTGACAACTGAAGATGTTTTGACNTCACCAAGGTTAACCACATCTCCACCTAAACGCTTCATAGCAGTCTCAAAAGACATTCTAGTTCGNGTACTAGGTTCAAAAAATAGATTACCTAAAATACGTCCTTGTAGTAAAGGAAGATACATTTCCCCTCTAGCCACTGGCAGAAGTCTTTCAGCATCATCAAGTATAGTTAGAATCTCTTCATTTGTCAAATCATCCATTGTTATGAGTCCGGCCATTTGCTCCCCTCTTATCTTCAACGGTAGCAAGACTCCCATGAACATTACCGTTGCAATAATATTGTAAAATCAAAATTTTAAGCCAACTAAGGGGCATAGTTATTGATTAGAGCGAAAGTCGCCCAACATGGATGAGTGGGCGGATGTCGAGGGAGCCATCAAAGCCGCCATCAAACAAAGGCAAAACCGTTTACAAACTTTAACCGGCATCTCTGCAATGCTTATTCTCGCTAGTGTAGTTTGGTTGATTTGGCCAAATATTACCTCAGCAATCAAAGGAGANTCTGGATTNTTTTCGGTTTTAGGACTTCCATTACTGGTATTGGTTTGGGGCCTAATGGTCCAAGACTTGGGGCTTTCAGACCCGAAGTCTAGAACAAGAGTTGGGGCAACCGCTAGTATTGCATGGCCTGTTTTACTAATTATTGCTACCCAAAAATTTACTCTCGATACAAATTCTGAAACCATTGGTTCTGTAATGATTGGCATCGTATCATTCTCTTGCTTTTATAGTTCTAAATCGATTCTCAGTGGAGGTTTAGACGTACTTCGATTTAGATCGGTGATGACTGGNGTTGGAGGGCTNGCTGCNTTTTCNCTTTTTGTTGGCGACATCCCTGAACCCTCGTCGATTAATTGGTATGCCAATGTCTCTGTAATANTTNTCGCAGTTGCTTACACATGCTATATTTGGGTGGCTGGAGATGACCAAAGAGAACTTCGAAAGAAATTTCAAAAGCGNNTAGATAAGTTAGAAATTNGNTTACTNGANTTAAAATCCCAGGGTTCTGCTGTTGACCAAGCATCTAGTTTGGTTATCACCGCTAGAGAAGAAGGCCATGTTGACCCTGAACTGGGAATGCGGCTACTAAATAATGCAGAAGAAGATATCGAGCGTTCATTATCATTGGCTGATGATGTAGAAGCAGTTCTCAAGGATGCTAAGGAATTTATTGAACAAGCAGAAGAGATTGCACCAATAGTAAAAAGACCCAGAAAAGCATTTGATATGGGTGTTAGAGAGATNGAATTAGGCTCTCTAAGAGAGGGTGAAATGCTTTTCCGTCAAGCGAAAAAAAGAGCCAAGGAAGTTATTGAATGGTGGAGTCAAGCGGAAAAAGCAATTGGCGAAGCACAAAGACAACTATCTGGTAAAACAGAAGAAAATTTACAACATTTGCATGAAATGCTGGCTGATGCTAAAAAGAAATTATCTGCTGAATCTCCAAAGAAAGCCTTTGAATTTGCAATTGTTATTCCTGCCCAATTAGCCGCTGGAGATGATGCTTTGACACATGCTGCTGAAGCAATAAAGGAAGCTGAACGACAATTAAAGCAGACGGATGGGCTTGATACAAGCGAAATGGAATCTAGAATGGAGCAAGCAAATCAAGCTCTTGATAATGGTAATGCAAGTCAAGCGACTGGTCTTGCTGATGGAGTAGTTAGAACTATCCAAGCAGAAAGAAGTGCAATGGATGATGTTAGAAGGGCTTTCAAACAGAAGAAGAAATTATTGAAACGATTCGAACACAGAGATGATAAGGAACTTTGGAAAAATAGAATCACTGAAATCGAAGATTCTGCTGATAAAAAAGAATGGACTCATGCTGCAACTTTACTGGATAGGCTTACTTCTGACCTCGACAAAGAAGGTAAAGCGAGCGAAGATGCTAAAGAACTCTATGAATTTGTTACAGAGGAGTGGAAAGTATTACGCAATCAATGNGAAGCAGCATTCATCAAGGTAGATGATGAAGAACGAAGAGAGTGTGAAAAAGCAATCTCTCTTTCAAAGGATGCTTTAGATGTTGGTAAAATTGAAACTTGCCTGGAACAACTTTCTCACGCAGATTCTCTAATGGAAAAGTTACGTAGAAGAATTTAATGAGAAAATTAATTTCTGAAGTCTCCTACTTCTAAAATAGAAATTATTTTGGAGGGTTGTAGTGATTTACTGTATCTTGTCCTGCTTCAGTATCTAAATTGGGAATTAAACCATGTATGATAAGACGAAAGCCACCTAGAATAAACCAAAAGGCCATTTTCCATGCTCCGATAAGGTGTGAAAAATATGATTTATTGATATCTTTAAGGTGCCCCATAATTGAGGCTGAGTAAATCTTGGTATCAATGCTTCTAAATATTGGTCACTTTTCCATCAAGCATATTCTTTAATGGAAAAGTTACGTAGGAGAATTTAGTTTCTAATCTCAAGATTATAATTCTAAATCAACATTGCCAGCAATATTGCCCATCCGGTAAAGATAGATACCCTGAACAAGGTTGTTTGGAAATCTTGTAAACTGTTTTTCTTGAAAATAATGAAGCAATTTAACATGGCTAAAATAATCACTAAATACATGTAAAAGGCTTCTTGAACAGGGTTTGAAAAAATGAAACAGAGCATCCAAATCAAGATCAACACAAATGAAGTCTTAGTGGTATAATCCTCTCCAAATCTAGCTGGAAAAGAATTAACTCCATTCTCTCGATCACTGATAATATCCATTCTAGCATAGTTGATATCAAATGCAGTAATCCATATTGCCACACCTAACGATAGATACAGTATCGTAGGATACCAGAGAAGCCCTGAACCGAAACCATCCGTACCTGTTAGAGCCTGCCAGCCATGGAAATCCCCTGCGATTGCTAACCATGCTCCTGCAGGTGCAAGGCCCAGACAAAGGCCGAGCCATGAATGACAAAGCCAAGTAAATCGTTTTGTGTAAGGATAAATGACGAAAGCAAGAACTGGTAGCCATGACATCTGTAGAGCAACCTCATTTAGCATACCTGCTCCAAATAATAACATTATCAAGAATAATCCTGCCAAAATCCATGCTGTTTTCATAGACATTGTTCCACTGGATAAGTGTCTTGAAGCAGTCCTAGGGTTTGCTGCGTCAATATCTTTATCGATTATTCGATTTAGTGTCATTGCTAGACCGCGTGCCCCTACTCCAGCAACTAAAATCCAAACTAGGTCAAGACTGAAAATAGAGTTATCATCTAGTAAATCGTTAAACTGATTATTAGCAACAATATATCCGACTAATATGAATGGAAGAGAAAAAAGAGTGTGCTCGATTTTAATGAAAGACATTATTTGTTTGAAGTCCATCAATTAGAGCCCCCAAATTCTAGGTGTACCGGCCACTCATAATCAGATAATTCAGGATGGGTCTTCAGTTTCTCAAGAGTTTCTGGGGTGTGTAAGGTAATCGCTGGCCATCTTCTTACACCGTGTAAATCACTAGGAATTGGAATTGTAGCATCCCAGCATAGCCTTTGCTTGTTTTCATCAAAGGTCAAACCTCTGCTAACTTCAAAGCGCGATGTCAGTTGCCAAAGTAANCTTCTTCTTGCTTTATCACAATGTAAATCAAGGTCATTATTAGTGATAAATAACCATCGAAGAGAAGAATTGAAGTCCAATTGCCAAATCGAATTTCTCAATTGGTTAATTCTATCTTTTCTAATCTGTTCTGCAGCGTCATTAGACTCTGCTGAACCAGTTTCTGGAGAAGGTGAGTTTTCAATGTCAATTGTGACTACCAACATACTATCTCGTAGCATTCTTGCATCTGAGACTTCAGGCAGTTTCATGACTTCTTCAAGCCCATCAAATTTAGGAGGAGTTTCCAACCCTTGCCGCCATTTTGGAGTTTCTTGGTTGAATGANCCTTCCAACGGNTCTCTGTTGGAACGGGGGTCGGGCGCAGGAATGGTCGTGGCATCGATTAGTAACTTATCTTGAACATTCTCAAATGGACTGGCTGCATCCAAAGAGTCAGCGACCATCCCACTAAGAGTAATAATATCTTCAGCGATTTCGACTTTATCGTTTAGAGCATCCAGTAGTGCTTCAAGGTCTTTGGGGTCTTGGTCTGGGTCGATAACTATAATCGACTTGAGGAACATCATTTGCCCTGCTCCAAGTAATCCTAGTGCCGTCTTCCTTGCTTGTCTTGGATAACGTTGCTTTGAGGCGACAATGGCTAAATTATGGAAACCGGTCTCTAGTGGCAAGTGAACGCTTTTTACATCTCTGTGCTGGAATTGTAAGACTGGAGAAAATTGTCTACCAATTGCCTCTCCAAGATAGCCATCCTCCATTGGAGGAAGGCCAACAATTGTAGCTGGTAGAACCGCATCTTTACGCCTGGTAATTGCGGTGACATGCATGACCGGATATTGGCCGGTCAAAGAATAGAAACCAAAGTGATCTCCAAACGGACCTTCTAGCCTGGTCTCTCCTGGAATACAATATCCTTCAATGACAATATCTGCTTCAGCGGGTACCATGATATCTTGTGTTAGAGCCTTGGTAATCCTTAGTGACCTCCTGCCGAGAATCCCTGCGAATTGATATTCTGAAAGGTTATCCGGCAATGGCGATATAGCAGAGAAAATCAGTTCTGGTGGACCGCCCATACATATCGCAACAGGCATTTTTTGTTTTTCACCTATTGCTGAGGCGTGGTCTGCTGCATGCTTGTGAATTTGCCAATGTAATCCGATTTCTGTTTCGCTAAACACTTGTGCCCTATACATTCCAAGATTATGCTCCCCGTTTTCTGGATTCTTGGTAACGACCAATGGTAATGTCACAAAGTGTCCACCATCCATTGGCCAAGTCTTAGGAATGGGTAGTTTAGTCAAGTCTAAATCCATCTTTACACGCTGACATTTGCCTTTCCATTTCTTCCATGGAGGCATTGCAAGTGCATCTCTAGCCAACGGTAATGCTTTCCAAGGCTTTTTCATGAATTCCCCAATCTCTGGTTTCATCATAGCAACCATTCTATCGCCAACTTCGGTTTCATGGGTTGCACCTAATGCTCTAAGTGTTCTATCACTGGTTCCAAATATGTTCATCGCAAGTGGGATTTCGCTTATACTTCCGTCTGCAAGCCTTGGTTTTTCAAAAATTACTGCAGGCCCTGAATTCTTTACCAATAGGTCTGCGATCGCTCCAGCTTCGTAGACAACATCTACTGGCCTAGAGATTCGAAGGAGCTCACCGTTGCCCTCCAAGTGGTTCAACCACCGCTTCAAAGTCCTCCATGCCACACACCTCGGAGAAGCGTTATGGTTTTGAACCTGCGTAAATCTTCTAATACAGTTTCAACCGTTTTATTCATGGGCTTGGTCCTACACAGTAGTACTATGGCGGACGACGTGAGGGTATGCGATGTTTTGGTCATCGGCGCTGGACCAGGTGGTGGCTCAGCCGCATTACACGCCGCTAGGGCAGGTTTATCGGTTCTTATCGTAGAAGCAGACCCAGAAGTCGGCACTCCTGTTCATTGTGGAGAATGCTTATCGGAATTAGCGGTAGAAAATTTAGAACTTGAGATCCCCGAACACGTCAAAGCATTGGATGTTAAGGGCATTAGAGTGATATTCCCCGATGGTTCAGAAAAACTTCTCACCGAACCAGGCTATGTCCTAGAGAAGCATTTGTTTGAACAATGGTTGACTGAACAATCTTGTGAAATGGGTGCGGAATTATTGCTCAGCCACAAAGTCACAACAATGGAGAGAGTTTACAATAGTAAAAATGAATTTTCCAATTGGAAAATTGATGGCAAAGGTTCTGATTTTCCAATTGAATGTCGCGCCGTAATTGATGCCTCTGGAGTCGCAGGAGCATCATCCAAATTACTCGATATGGGTACCACGGTAGAAGTCATCGCTGGTTTTCAGTATGAGATGACCGAAGTAGAAAATGATGGATATTTAGATTTCTACATTTGGCCTCAATATTCACCACATGGCTATGTTTGGATGATTCCTAAAAAGGGAGATAGAGCGAATGTCGGACTTGTAACTACCGATAAGAAAGGGGCAATAAAGTACCTTGATAAGTTCATCAATGATACATACCTTGATGGTAAGCCAATAGTAAATCCAATGTGGAGAGGTGAAGGAACCAAGGTAAAGCCATTTGGAGGCACAATCCCAATTTCAGGACCCAGGGAGAAAACGGTTGATGATGGAGTCATACTAGTGGGAGATGCTGCTGGCTTTACATCTCCTCTTTTCGAAGGAGGCTCTCATCTAGCATTGTGGTCTGGAAGAGAGGCTGCAAAAGTCATTGCAAAGGCGCTTAAAGAAGAAAATATGTCAAGAGAGAATTTGATCTCTTATGAAAAAGCGTGGAAAAAGACATTCCCGCCTTACAATAAAATCTTGAAAGGAAAAGAAGCATTGTATGAGTTAACCGATGAGGAGATGTCTTTCATGGCACGTTGCCTTCCTGAAGAATTATCAAATATGTCTCCGCTTCAAAAATTAGGAATTGGNTTGAAGATTCTAGTCCGAAGACCTGTACTTNTAACCAAGAAAATTATCTCAGTACTCCGTTCTTTTGGATACAGCCGTGCTAAGTATTTTGGTTGGTAGAATTCTAATTTATTGATTTTGAAATAGCAAAACCCTTCAAGAGNGGGAGTTAGCCAATGTCATGTGGGGGACTTCATTGTGGGTCGCAGCGATTGCGGCTACTGTTTTGATTCTTCNACCCCGTATATATGAGAGGTCAAAATCTCTTGGATTATTATTGCACTTGTGCATCGCAGTACCGTTTTTGGCTCTTTCTAGCAGATTTTTGGTCAACGATACAACAATCCAATATGTAGTTGCCTTTGGTGGAGAAGCTCTTCCTTTGAGATATCGATTTGCTGCAACATGGGCTGCTAGAGAAGGGCCACTATTGATGTGGGCATTATGGCTTACTTTNCTGGCTTGGATATGGAGAAAACCAATGACTGAATTGGAAGATNCCAGTTCACAAGAACTTCGATTAAGACTAATTCATGGTTTTTCATTAATACTCATATTGATCTCGATTAGCCTCGAACCATTCAAACAGACACCAGATTTTTTCATTGGAGCGGGTTTGAATGAATTACTACAAACTGACTTGATGGTCATTCATCCACCGCTGATTTTCCTTGGCTATTCTTTTTGTGTTCACCTTTCAGCGATTTCTATTTCTAAGATATTCAATAAATCGAAGTCTGGGGTCAAAGAGCAGATTCTTACTGTAGTAAGGCCCGGTTTACTGGTTTTAACATTAGGAATCGGCCTAGGCGGACTATGGGCGTATTTGATTTTGGACTGGGGTGGGTATTGGGCTTGGGACCCTGTCGAGACNGGNTCNTTCCTACCTTGGTTAGCNCTTGTAGCACTTTCTCATCTCAGGACAAGACCTGGTAAGGCATCTAATAATGCGTGGATTGGAGGAGGTCTTATCGCTGGTGGATTAGCTCTCTTTGCAACATTGGTGACTAGGGCAGGGGGAGTTTGGGCTTCATCTGTCCATACATTTGTAGCATCTGATGAAGGCTCTGCCCCTTCAGATGCATTTTCAAGAATGATTCTATTGAAATCCGATGGTGCGGTTGGCGTCGAAGTAATCACTTACCTAATGATACTCTTCTTGTTAGCAGGTTGCTGGTTGTTGGCTATCAGAAGAGAGAAAATTCCAACTCAAAACGATAAAAATGGCTCACTAATTTTCTTGTTACCGCTAATAGGGGCTTTCTTGGCAATATTTATTGGCGCTGACATTTACTCTTTTATTCCTGATTATGTTTTCCCATTGTCTTTGTTATCCTTTATTGCAGTAGATTATTTTTCTGATAGAGAAAAACAGATTACGCCAACTGGTTGGACTTATTTTAATCACAAATATTTTCCAACCATTGCCGTAGTGATCTTGGTCTCATACCTGTTAACACAGCAAGTATTCTTTGTACTTCTATTCTTGATGTTCTTTATTCCAATGTATTACTCAGAAGATGCGACTAAAGAGTGGATATGGGGTACATTTGGCATCATGTTGTGTTTAGCTGCAGCATGGGCAAGTCTGATTGGAGTTTTACATGCAGGCATTTTATTGTTAATTTTTATTGCACCATGGCTATTAGAGAAGTATGAAGAGCAAGAAAGTACATTTTCCTTTTTCTCACGTAAGTGGCAGCAAAAAATGGCACTTTGGGGTTCTGTACTGGTGGTTAGTACATATCTAATTTTGACATTAGTCATTCTTTTAGGGAGTATAGATTCGGTTAATTTCGAAGCACATGAGTTGTACGGCGCACCATTCATACTCGCTTTTTCCATCTCAATGATGCTTTATTTGAATCGTAAAAATGAACCAAAGTCAACTTTTAATCTCCTAAGTGCTCTGATAATTCTTTCAATTACCCTTGCGGTTTTCTTCCCTCATGCTTTGGGTTCAGACTCTGATTCTTCGGTATCTAGTATAATCGATAGAGGCTCTATTGCTTGGATATATTTGCCAATTCTATTGGTATGTATCGCCCCATTGGTTTCTGAAATTAGAACTCAGGCGATGAGTAAAAAATCAACTCCTTTGTTGAAAAGAATTCCTTTTGCTGCTCATATTGTTCATCTCGGGCTAGTCTTGCTNATTATTGGNCATGTTTCAACTACACTGCTAGTCGATAGAGGTGATGCAAGCCATCGAATTACCCTGATTAAAGACGAGATTGTTATCGATGATGGGTATGGATATAAGTTCAATGAAGCAATAGCCACTTCGGAAAACCTTGAGGTCGGTGATGGCTATGTGGGTATTGATATCACAATTTATGAGGTAAAAGATGGCGAAGTTGGCGATGAAATCGGTAATGTAGAGCCAGGCATGCTTAGATTTGATAAAACGGGGACTGCTCGGTCTGAAATTGATATTTTAACACGCTGGTCAGGTGATTTAGTATTCATTTTTGATGGTACTCAAGCCGATAGCCTGATGATACAATCTCAAATGGAAGGTTTAGATTCCATCGAACTTGTTAGAGTCACGGTATACGACCTACCCGCATCTCACCTAGTTTGGCTCGGTTGGATAACTATGATGATTGGTATGACTATGATAACTTATGCTTCTTCAACTAAAAAAGAGCCACTGAAAGCCCAAGAATCTTCAATTTTAGAACAAGAATAAATCGACTCTTATCCAAGAGATTATCAAGGGGAGTCAAGTCGGCCGAAACACTCTAAGGAGGCTATACCATGGAAGATGGAGCAATTATACATGTTGATTATGACTTATTCAGCGGTGAAACCGGTGACTTGATTGAAACTACAAGTGAAGATGTGGCAAAGGAGCATGATATGCACCAAGAAGGTCGTACATACGCACCTATGGTCTGTGTTGTCGGCTCTGGAGGATTAATTCCTGGTTTTGAAGCAGCACTTCTTGATGCTAAAGTTGGCAAAGAAGTCGAATGTGAAATCTCACCTGAAGATGGATATGGAGAAAAAGATGCTACTATGACTGAAGTTATCAGTATTGACAAACTAAAGAGAGCAGTACAAGACCCTCAATCCTTATACATCGGAGCACCGGTAACAATCGGTGGACGTCAAGGTTACCTAACATACCTTGCAGCAGGACGTGCAAAGATTGACTACAACCATCCAATGGCTGGTAAGACTCTAAAATACGTATTCACTGTTGTTAAAGAACTAAAAGGAAAAGATGACAAAGTGCTTGGACTACTAGAATCAAACACTGGTCACACTGGTTTTGAAGTCTCTTTCAAGGGCGATGACTTATCGATCACTCTGCCTCAATCAATGTTGTTTGATACAAATGCAGCAATGTTGAAATTTAGACTTGTAACAATCATTCGAGATGCTGTTGAATGCGGTAAGGTCTCATTTGTTGAAGTTCACGAACCTAGAGGATTTGGCACTGAGGACAACGACCAAGACGTAGAAGATAGCGAAGACTTGTCCAAACTATCGGTTGCTGAACTCAAAGAGAGATTGAAAGCCAAGGGACTACCTGTTGGTGGAAAGAAAGCTGAACTTATTGAGCGCTTATCTAGTCAAGAAGAAGAGTGAAACAATAGCAAAGTAATAATCAATCCGTTCTTAGCATAATGTGGTAAGGGACATGTCTGAAGCAACAGAGATTGAAAAAAAACTCTCTGATTATGAGGCTGCTTTGCCTGATAATGTATTTTCCCAAATGGAAAAGGTAGCCATTGGAATTCTAATTACTGCAATTGCAATTCTATCACTGGGGTTACTTTTTGCCAATGATACATTTTGGACAGATGGGCTCAAACCGATTGTCTGGGACCCGATTGTTAAGGACGCTGGAACTGCTGGAGACGCTGGTTATTCCCCACAAAATACTGCAATATATGCATCGACTATGCTTCTTGCAGTTGTAGTCTTACAATCAATTTTTAGAAAACTTGAGTTGCCTGCTGATGATAAAATGATGCTTGCGCTAATCTCATGGGTAGTTTTAGCACCAGTACTAAGAGTATTAGAAGACTCAGACTTCTTTAGTTCGAAAATTGATTGGCTCCTAATATCACCAATTATACACTTTCACTTAGCATTGTGGTTGGTATTGGTAGCCTTTATTTCGCATAAATTCTGCTCGAAATGGGATGGACTAGAAGATGATAAAAATATAGAAAAAAGTCGCACTATGCTATTTATCACACTTGGAATGATGTTGTTTTTCCATTGGGCACTATTATATCGTCCAGCATATTTTGTGCATGAGGAAATAGGTTTATTCTGGATCATTATTGGTCTTGTTGCATCATATGTTGTNCTCTTCATGATGCTTGTTTGGACCGCAAAGTGGCCATCGATAACTAGAGGTTTAGTCGCATTTGGTACCTCTTCAACAATCTTAGGATTCTTCCATTGGATGCAATTCTTAGCAACACCTTGGCAACAGGAAAGTGGGAGAATTGTTGAATCACAGCCTCTATGGCCAATGGTGGTTGTATTAGGACTTCCTGGATTGATTTGCTGGTTCATGTATAGACATGGAAAAGAAGACGCTAGACACATGAAAATGAGTGGATACAGTGCTGGAGTTCTACCANCAGGAGTTAGCATAAAAACATGGGAAGACGCAGAGAAAATTGTAGTAAATCACCCTATTGAGCAACTATCAAGAAATGCCCTTCTTGCAAATCCTATGGTTCTAGCAATGGTATATGGGCAACTATGTGATGGATTTGCTACTATGATTGGAATTGATTTATTTGGTTATGGGGAAAAGCACCCTGTGAGTGATGCAGTGATTCAGTTTGGTGGAGATATCAATGATACTATTGGAATCTCTTGGGGCGAGGGAGCATGGTTTTTCGCCTTGATTAAAGCATTACTTGTAGCAACAATTGTTTGGCTATTCATAGAAATGCGTGTTGAGAAGCGTCAAGTGCACATGCGAATGCTAATTGTTTTGGCAGTTCTTATCGTAGGATTAGCCCCTGGACTTAGAGATATAGGTAGACTCACTCTTGATGTATAAGCATCAATTTTACAGTTTTTGTCTTCAATTGTTAAATGTCTGCGCCTCTTGCCTTGAAGTGAGGGGTATAATGGACAGATTGCCAACACGAGTAAATCGGGCAGATGCTGATTTTTCAGAACGTGTTGAGCATAATTCAAATCTAATTAAAACTCTCAAAGAAAGACTGAATACTGCATCGGGTGGTGGAGGTGGCAAATATGTCGACCGTCATCGAAGTAGAGGGAAGTTACTGGCTCGAGAAAGAATTGAGAGAATTATTGACCCAGGCACTGCATTTTTGGAATTATCCCCACTTGCTGCATTTGAACTATACGACGGACGAGCACATAGTGCAGGGATTGTCACAGGTGTAGGAATGGTGCATGGTAGAGAATGTCTATTTGTTGCAAATGATGCTACTGTCAAAGGAGGTTCATACTATCCTATGACAGTTAAGAAGCATATTAGAGCGCAAACTGTAGCTCATGAGAACCATTTGCCGTGCATATACCTAGTTGATTCTGGTGGCGCATTCCTTCCAATGCAAGACGAGGTTTTTCCAGATATTACTCATTTCGGAAGAATTTTTAGAAATCAAGCAAAGATGTCTGGCGATAAAATTCCACAGATCGCTGCAGTGCTAGGCTCTTGTACTGCAGGTGGGGCATATGTTCCAGCAATGTCTGATGAGTCTATTATTGTCAAAGGAAATGGTACTATCTTCCTTGCCGGCCCGCCACTGGTCAAAGCGGCTACTGGAGAGGAAGTTACTGCTGAAGAATTAGGTGGAGCTGATGTCCATACTTCACAATCGGGCGTTGCTGACCATTTTGCTGAAGATGAATCTGAAGCATTACGCATGGTTAGAAATGTTGTTGAAAATCTTGGTCCAAGGGAATTAGCTCCTGCTGCAAGTGCTGTTGCTGAAGAGCCAGCACATGATATTGAAGACCTACTTGGGTTGATTCCTAGTGATAATAGAACTCCAGTAGATATCAAAGAAATAATCGCAAGAATCGTTGATGGCTCTAGATTCCATGAATTCAAAGCGAGATATGGTCAAACTCTAATCTGCGGATTTGCCCACATTCACGGNCATAAAGTAGGAATCATAGCCAATAATGGCATATTATTCTCTGAGTCATCGGTAAAAGGCGCACATTTTGTGGAATTATGTGGCCAAAGAGGAATTCCTCTGGTGTTCTTACAAAACATTACAGGATTCATGGTTGGTAAAGCCTACGAAGCAGGAGGCATTGCCAAAGATGGCGCTAAACTTGTTACAGCAGTATCTTGTGTCAATGTACCCAAATTCACTGTAATAATTGGTGGCTCACACGGCGCTGGGAATTATGGTATGTGCGGTAGAGCATATGACCCAAGATTCCTTTTCATGTGGCCTAATAGTCGAATTTCAGTAATGGGTGGACCGCAGGCTGCGGATGTCCTAACTACGGTTAAGCAAGATCAAAGAGCCCGTGAAGGGTTGAGTCCTATGACAGGAGAGGAACTTGAAGAGTTCCGTAAGCCTATTCTTGATAAATATGAAACTGAAGGAAGTCCGTATTATTCTACCGCAAGACTTTGGGATGATGGAATAATCGACCCNAGAGATACAAGAGACGTTCTTGGACTATGTTTGGCAACTGCAAGAAATGCCCCTCTTCCGGACGAACGGTTCGGAGTATTTAGGATGTAATTTATCAATTGAAAAATCAAATATGCAATTGGAGTTTTAATCATGGAATCAATGCAAAATCCCCCTCAAACCGAATTGGTCAAATTAGAGATATCAGGCTCCACATGTCGCATCACTCTTGACAGAGAAGAGAAATATAATGCTCTAAATGTCAAAATGATTACCGAGTTGTGCACTATTTTTGACTGGACTGCTAAGCGTAGCGCTGGATCTTTAGACTCACTGCAAGACTCCGACGGCAATCAATACCTCAGGACCTTGATTATCGCAGGAGCAGGCAAACACTTCTGTGCTGGCGCTGATATCAACATGATGCGCGATGCAGGAGCACAAACCGCTGAAGAAAACCGTAATGATTCCAAGCGCCTAGATAGACTGTTCAATAGTTTGTGGGCTCATCCATGTTTCACTATTGCCTCTATCCAAGGAGTTGCACTTGGCGGAGGTGCTGGATTGGTAGCATGCTGCGATTATGTAGTCGCTACTGAAGACGTAAAAATCGCTCTTTCAGAAGGCAAACTAGGAATCCTACCTGCTGTAATAGGCCCTTATGTTTATCGAAGACTCGGTTCTGCATGCTTTAGAAGACTAGCAATGCAAGCGAGCAGAATCAAGTCTGAGGAGGCTCTAAGAATTGGGTTTATCGAGCAAATCGTTTCAGGTAAAGATGACCTTGAACAAGCAGTATCTTCAATCGTTGAGGAAATACATTCCACTGGACCTTCTGCTGTAACATTAGCAAAACAACTGACTTTAGAATTCGACCATTGGGCTGGAGATGATGAACAATTGCGCCTTTTTACATTGGATTTCACCAGTAAGATGAGAGGCTCAAAAGAAGGTCAAGAAGGATTATCTTCATTTTTGGAGAAAAGACCACCCAATTGGAAGGACCAATAACGGAGAGATTTGTAATGAGCACTGTCCTGGTTGCCAATCGTGGAGAGATTGCTTGCAGGATACTTAGAGCATGTAATGAAGCGGGCTATTCTTCTATTGCAATCTATGCCGATAATGATGCTGATTCACTATTTGTCGAGTTGGCTACCACCTCTGTAAGATTACAAGGAGAAAGTATTACTGAAACATACCTAAACCAAAAACAAATTCTAGAAATCGCTACCGAGTATGGGGCAGACGCCATACATCCTGGATTCGGATTTTTATCTGAAAGAGCTGATTTTGCACAAGCGGTTATCGATTCAGGGATTAGTTGGATTGGTCCATCGCCTAGAGCCATTGAGATGATGGGCGATAAAATGACTGCTAGAACTACTATGAAGGCCGCTAATGTACCTGTCATCCCTGGTGAAGAAATCGAAGAAGAGGATGAACATGAAGCATTAGTTGCAATCAGAAATGCAAGTGAAAGNGTTGGATTCCCGCTATTGCTCAAAGCATCTTCTGGTGGTGGAGGAAAAGGTATGCGTGTTGTAAACTCTCCCGAAGAACTAGATGATGCTGTCAGTGGCGCTAGAAGAGAAGCAATTGCCGCTTTTGGTGATGGTCGAGTTTATGTTGAGCGTTTNCTTTCTGGNGCTAAACACGTAGAAATTCAANTTCTAGCCGATCAACAAGGCCGAATAATACATCTTGGAGAGAGAGAATGCAGTATTCAAAGAAGGCATCAAAAGGTGTTTGAAGAAGCCCCTTGCCCTACTATGACTCCTGATTTGCGTGAAAGAATGGGTGATGCTGCTATTCTTGCTGCAAAAGCAGTGGACTATGTTGGTGCGGGTACTGTGGAGTTTTTGTTAGCCTCAAGCGGTGAATTCTTTTTCTTAGAAATGAATACTCGAATTCAAGTTGAGCATCCTGTGACTGAAATGGTTACTGGAGTGGATATTGTTAGAGAGCAACTTCGTATCGCTGAAGGCGAGCCTATGAGTTGTGGAGAATTAAGTATGCGTGGACATTCAATAGAGGTNAGACTGTATGCAGAAGATGCCAGTAATAACTTCCTGCCGGCAATCGGCCCATTAGTAGTATTCAAGCCNCCAGTTGGACCTGGTGTTCGATTGGATACTGGAGTNCGNNAAGGNGATGANGTNACNCCAAATTACGACCCAATGCTAGCAAAATTAGTCGTATGGGCTCCTTCGAGGAATGAAGCTTTACAGCGTATGCGTCGAGCATTAGATGATTTCGTGGTGCTTGGAACTACAACAAATATCAGATTCCTTAGAGACTTATGTGATCAAGAAGATGTTGTAAATGGCTCTACAGACACCACTCTTATCGACAGAGTATGGCCAGATGGCTGGAATCCTAATATTTCCAATTCTCTATCAGAAGCAGCATTGATGGTCGCTGGAATTAGTGAAGGTTCAGGAAAGCATCGACAAAATAATTCTAATACCGATTCAACTGATAACGGGCCTGTAAGTCCATTCAGCACCCTTTCAAGGAGGTATCCTTGATGCTTTATGAATTTAGAATCGATGGAGAAATCGTTGAAGTAACTTTATCTAAAAACGATGATGTTTGGACCCTTTCAGGAAATAATGCTTCGATTTTACCGGATGGAAGAATTAGATTAATTTCTAAAGATAATAATGTCTTTTTTGCTCATAGTGCTAAAGTCGGTGATACTTGGTGGGTTCATATCGGAGGACATACCTTCTGCATTGACCACATAGAACCTGGGGCAGCAGAAGATGATGAAGGGAGTGGCCTTACTGCTCCAATGCCAGGTAAAGTTCTCCAAGTATTGGTAGAAGTTGGACAAGATGTCAAGGCTGGACAAGCATTAATGATTCTAGAGGCCATGAAAATGGAACATCGTATCGTGGCATCGGAAGAAGGTTCTGTTAGTGCAGTATATTTCTCTGAAGGAGACCAAGTACAGCAAGGAGTTGCTCTTTTAGAGTTGGATTAATTTTTACCTAAACATAATTTTTCGAGAAGGTATTTTGGACGTATGCTCTGAAATGTTGAAAGACTTGGTCGGGGCACTAGCAATCATGAACCCAATAGTAGCCTCCCTCCTAGAATT
>NHGH02000042.1 GCA_002172355.2 Euryarchaeota archaeon TMED132 | reverse complement strand
GGTTTTTCTTCTAAGACATAATGAATTCTTTCACCAGGTAATCCCGAACCAATATGCTTAGCAATTTGTCCAATAAATTGATTTGAAATTATTGTAATATCTTTAATTCCGGCCCTTCGTATCGTTCCTAAAGCATAATCTATCACAGGTCGGTTAAACAATGGAAGTAGTGTTTTTTGAGTATAATGTGTGAAAGGATAAAGTCGACTACCATGCCCACCTGCAACTAGAATAGCCTTTACTTCCATGTTACAACCCAACCCTAACCTCTATTTGTCCCTTCCTTCACTTAATCATCATCAGAATATAATTCCTTTACCGCTCCGTCCTTAGCATTACGTTCGAACCAATCAGTTTTCACCAAATCTCCTAGTTTTTCAACTCCCGCTTCGATTAAATCTTTATCTTTTGATTCCGATTCATTCCATCGTTTCTCAGATATTTCTGCGTATTTTTGGTCGGCTTCGCGAATCAATGATTCTCCGGCAGTTATCTCTTGAGATAAGTCATCATAATCATTATTTTTCATAGCATCAATTCTTTGGTTTTCCTTATCCAATGACTGAGATAAAACTCCTCCAGTAGGNCCTTTTTCATCAAAACCCCTTGAGCGACGGTGTTTTTTATTGGTAAAGGCGGNTTCTATTTTTTCAAATTCTCCTTTCTTGTATAGTGCAATTGTGTTTTCAAATTCGGAATAATCGCGCTCCAAGTCAATTTCAAATCGTTCTGCAAAATCTTGAATTGAGTTATTTTTTTTATTTTTTATTATCGTAAAGTTTAGTCCAAAAATAACTATTGATAATAAAATAGTTAAAATTCTGAAATTTAACTCTTCTAAAAGATAAATTAGAATCGAACTGCTCGAAATAATAATNATACTGTTTCCAATTAAGGTGAGGTTTAATCGGTAAATTCGATTGATAAATCGATCATATTCCGAACTATAATCCATATTCTCAGCCTTTATTGATTATTGAATTTAAAGTTTCTACCAGGTCTTCTTTTTCCAAACTATCTTCTTTCCATCTTAGAGATTTAATCGCAGTAATTTCGCTTGCTTTAATCGAATTATTCATTCGGTCAAAAGCAAATTGAATAAGTAATCCCATCAAAAGAAAGGCAGCTAGTCCGAAATGCCATGAAGTGAAATANCCAACNAANACCGANATAATNATNCCTTGTANAATGGCAAAAATTCCACGAAAATACATNCGCTTTTTAGATTCNATAGAATCTAATAATCTTTGAGCAGCNTGTTTGCGAGTCATCGTCATAACAAATCCTCAGACTCTGNTAAATNTTTCANATNAAGATGAAGCAATCATCATCAATTTCCACTATTGAACCATTCATCAACAAATGTTCCAACGCTTCTTCAATCTCTTCATATGAAACTCCTCTGGAGTCCATCTCTGTNACAATTTTNCCCAATGTTGCNACAGGNTCACCTTTTGCNACTTCNGCTTCAATNGTCATTAACAATAATTGACAAGCNACCGCTAATAACGGGTCATCNCCTTGACTATCTGGTAGNAATTCNAGGAATGTATTAACNGGATGAGAATCATTGAGTCCAGGCTCCTCATTNTCAACNGCTCTCGCTCCAAGTCCAAGCATTGACTTATCATAGTCGAGGTCGAAACANTCGAACAAGTTTCGCTGCTGAGAGTCAATTAATTCTGCAGCATTAGGATTGAGTCTTTTTGCAATATCTTCCAACCTCTTTAATCGCTGCTCAGAACTCTTCTTTTCACGTGCAATATCTAAAGAAATCAATTCCATAGTCATCTTTGCTTGTTCCTTCAACCAACTTTCTAAGGTCCATAGAGGGTCAAGTCCACTCATTACTCCACAAAGCCGTTGAATCTCTTCGGGCATTGAATCGATGTGAAGCGGCTCATCTCTCATACANATGTTTGATTGGTGACAGCCTATGAAGACTCGCTTAGAATTGAATCGGTTAAACGGTNATGCTAAGTTAAAAAATGATTTTTAGAAATTAGNTTTGAGACCGATTTTTCCACTCTTGTTCAAATTGAGCCCACATTTCTTGTTCAAGTTGTGCACGGATTTGAGCCTCCAATTGAGGTTGTAATTCTATGATCAATTGCTCTTGAATTTCATACGCCATAGTTTGTCTAACATGTGCCTCAGTTGCCCTAATTAACTCCTCTCGCTCCTGCTCGAGTAACTCAGGGGAGGCGCCACTATTTTCACTCTTATTTCGATTTATTTCTGCTTGAACNACCCGTTCAATTTCACTCATCAATCTCTTTACTACGGCTAGTTCCCATTCTTCTCTAGCCGAGGGTGTTTTCATTCGAGATGCTTCATTTTTCAAGGTTTGAACTATTCTTGCCCTCACAGGGTTACCGATTTCGAAGTCATGTGCTCCTGAAACAAACCCAACTAGGGAATCTAACCATTCTTCTTCTTTTAANTCATGACCACAGCCTGGACAAGAAATCTCGGAAGAATCGACTGCAAGTCGATTTTCTTCTTGTTTAATTTCTTTCTTACCGATTCTACGTCGTGGAGTTGGCGACTCTTCTAAATCAAATGAAATACTAGTGCCAAAAGTACCCTTTTTTGGATTCACTTCGGTTTCTCTAACCATCTTCTTCATAACTAACCAAAATTATTGAAATAAAAGTTTTACGCCTTCAAAATTTTACATTTTGACTTTAATCAATAAAAGACGATAAATCAATTAGAGATTCATTGATGTGTTTTAGTGCAAGTCGTAAATTAGAATCATTGTCAAACGGTAAATCTAGATTTTCGTCTAAATTTTCGAACATAGAGACGAGATTTTTAGCAACACGTGTAATCTCATCAACAATCGTGATGCTACCCATTTTTGCAGACCTTGATAAGGGATTTAAATCTACAACAATCACAGTTTTACCCATGGCAACAAGTGCTTCACACCTATCACCATCTTCCAAAGGGACCAGAATGACATCACTTGAAAAAATACCATCTTCGCAGCATTTTGCCCGAGGGCCTTCTAAACCAGGGATTCTTGAATCAGGAGATTCACCAAGAATCTCTACCTCTAGACCGTACTTTTGTTTAATTTCTTCAAGATGATTCAGCAATACTTGCATTCTTTTTGGAGTTCGATAAAAGATATTCACTTCAATAGGGCAATTTAGCATAGATGCGAGTTTCAATAGATCTTCTCCGGCAAGAGCAGTTGTATTTCCATTGACACTAATCACTGGTTTTTCAGCATTTTTCAAATGATTTAGAGCATGTTTAGTTGCTCTCATTGCGCAGTCTATCGTTTGTTCTCCAATTAAGTAATCATAAGCCTCTCCTCTTCCGTGTGCAATTAGTGCACTTCCAGCCAACATCCCCTTTTCAGCAGCATCTTCCAAAATATATCTATTGAGTAGTGAATCATATCTGGGATGACTTGGGTCAGCGGCGAATTCTTTCATATTATTCACCGGGTTAATTTAGCAGCATGGAAAGGTCTAACGGAGTAACTCCACGATTCAAAGCGCTTGTAGAAAGGACATCTAATCCACATTCATACCAATCGGTTAGATTTTCAAAGATAATTCCTCCACTCGCTTCAAGAATTATATTTTCTCTCAACCCCATATCGACAAGTTGAGATGCGACATCATTACTTCTTTCAGGACCAAAATTATCTAACATTATCACTAATTTTGGTTTATCTTCTATTTCTCTTTGATTCCAAATAGCAGCAGCAGTAATTGCTTCTTTTTCTTCACGAACTTCAATTTCAAGGAATGCTCCAATGCCTGAAAGTTCGACATTTTGAAGGTAACTTGCAATTCTTGAACTATGNTCGTCCAGTTCTGGCATCATTGTCGCAAGGTCATTTTCCTTGATCATAACCGCATCATACTTATTCAATCGATGAGTAAATCCCCCTCCCATATGGACTGCCCATTTATCGAGCAAACCCCAAATGGTTTTTCTTGTACAGGCGATTTGACCTTTAGCTAAAGAAGTCCAACGTTTTGTTTCTGTTGCGATTCCTGAAAGTTGGCCTAAAATATTGAGTATACTTCTTTCAATTCCAAGTAAGGATTCTCTCTCGCCATTTAATTCAGCAATTTCTTCTCCAGAAGATACTTTTTTACCATCGGTTGCAAACCATGAAATTTGAATTGATGGTGCCCAAATTTGAATCAAATGGTCAATCATCGATGTGCCAACTATCAAGCCATCCCCTTTGGCGATAATCTTAGCAGTTGCCTTGTCATTGCCGCCCATAAACGGCATTTCAACTCCATCATCGACCAGTATAGTACTAATCCATCTGTCCATGCTAGATAGCAACATTCGACTTGGACCATCCTCAGCAGTCCACAATAAATGACCGCGGTCATGAGGCAATTGGTTACTAGCCGCCATGACAGATGCTAGAGGTTCTTCACTTTCAAATCCTCTATCCTATTAAAACCGTTATTTTGCGCTTATATCTTGATATTTCATCATAGTATTCATGCATGTAATTGGTTTGCCTATGTATGGGAAGGATATGTCAGATACACTGATTGGCGGACATATCACTCTACTTTTCACTGTAGAAAAGGATGGTAGATTACTCAGAAACCAAGGAAGTAGAGGGGCTGGTTTCAATGTGGAACACGGAGTCAGAGCATCGGTTTTAGAAATTAAAAAAACCGATGCAGAGGAGCAGATAGGTCTTTCAGCAGGCTCTTCATTAGATGAAAAAGTCGATGTCAATAATGGAGATATAGAGGTTACTGTATTTGACATGGACGGTAAAGAAATGACGGATTCTTCATCTATCTATTTTGATTTAGTTGATGAATTACGTCATGCTAAATTACTTGAAAAAGCCGATTCATATTCNATTGAAGTAAATCTTGACTTGCCTACTAGCCAAGGCTTTGGAATGTCGGCAGCGGGTCTTGTTGCAGTTGCTTATGCCTTTAGAGAGTTAACTGGAAGGGGGCTTGCTGGACAATATTTGCGTTTATGTCATAGAATCGAGAGGTTACATGGCGCTGGATTAGGCGATGTTCTAGGAATATCTGCAGGAGGAGTAGAGATTAGACTTCAAGCAGGCGCACCAGGGGCATCAGGTAGAGCATTAGGATTTGGATGTCCACAAAATATTTTATTGGCTTGGCAACCATCAGAAGAACGCCATACTTCAAAATACATCGACGATGAAAAATGGCAAAACAAGATTACTTTAGCAGGTCAAAAAGCAGTAAATAACCTGAAGAGTGATTCATGGGGTCATTCACAGTGGAGTGAGATTCTAAAACAATCGAGAATCTTTGCTGAACAATCCGATTTACTAGATGAGCCAGAAAGAAAACATTTACTTGGCATAGTAAGAGAAATTGTTAGAGAATTGGGTTTGCAAGCGAAAGTCAGTATCAGACTTTGTATGCTGGGGGTTTCATTAGCCATATTGCCTCGAGAACTATCAAATCCCTTATCTAATAAAGAATTAGATAGGGTCTCAAAAGAATTAGATAAACTTGAAATNGGCTATAAATTGACTAAAATATCAGGATGAGTCGATNTTAAGTCGCGAAAGGTCAAGCGTNTCGGCGTCCAATAATGTACAACCTGGGATGAAAAGATTCTCACTAAACCCATGGCGGTANACAATCGCTCCACTACCCCATTCTTCGATATAACGATTCATTTGTTTAACCATCTTTTTTCTTTGGAAATCAACATCTGCGCCATAAAAGTGCTTTGCGTCTATCCAAGCAATCGGTTTACCATTAATCTCTACTAAATCGAGAAATAGTATNTCAGGTGTTTTTACAGGTCTTCCTAGTTCTTTCTTCTGTTCAGTAACCATCTCTGGTTGCCTTCTAATTCTAACGCCTTTAGATTCGAACCAATCAGAAAGAATATCTTCGAATAAATCAGCACGAATATGAGTTTCTGTTTGGTCGACATTTGAAACACGGTCAGCAGCCTCAGCCATTTCAAATTCTTCACGTTCTCTTTTGGAAAGTTTACTTGGAGTACGCAATGATTCCTTAATTCTAGATTTAGACCATTTCTTTTCGGCAAGAATTACTCTAAAGATATTCATTGGAGGGAAATCAAANCTTTTTGATAAATCTACAACGTTTACTCCTTCATTGTANAGTCTGAGCAATACCTTGGAGCGAGATTTTAATCTACCATGCCCATAGACTGTTTTTTGTTGAAGAAGTGCAGACCGCAATGATAAAACCTGATCTAGAGTCATTTTTCTCTGTCTAACAATTTCAGCGATTTCATCTACTCTGGCATCATCAAGCCAACCGAATTCACCTTTACGAATTACTACTTTAGCCATATCAGCTTCTTCTTTTAGAGGAACGGGAGAAGTAGGCCATGAAAATGAAAACTCACGAGGTATAATTTCTTCTTCTGGAAAACCCATCAATGGAGGAGTGATTGTAAATCTCTGCAATGCTTTTTCTTCCATTTCCTGAACTTCTTTTTTATGTCTTTCAATACGGTTTTGTTTAGGAGTGGTTCCGTATGGCCTACTCTTGGAGTTATTCCTAGGGCGTCTGTTGGAATTTTTATTCCGTTTTGCCTTGCCCTGTGGCTGAGATTTTCCTTCGTCTTTTTTCTCTGCCACAATACGAGGTTATCGACGACCCTCCATGAATACTACCATTGATTACTCTTCTTCGTATAACTTTTGAGCAATTGGCTTCATTTCGATGATTCCATCTTTTGATAAGTCGGCTAACCATTGTTTAGCAATCTGTTTAGCACTATTTCGAACTTTACCTTTGAATAGTTTTGACCACTTACTGGTTTGCCACCAAGCAGCAATTTCTATGCCTCCTTCTTCTTGACATAGGATAGTGATTTCTAAGGTTAAGGAAATTAAAGCAGTGCCACTTTTTTTACCATTAGAAGTTTGACCAAGCCAATTGAAACGAATCTCTGTAAATTCAGGATTTTGTCCTTTACGAATTTTTTCAACTTCCCACATTTCCTCAATCAATTGTTGCCTTTCCACTCGATGCAAATCGAATCGATGACCTTCATTTAACTCACCACGAGTTTCTGATAAAATACGCTGAGCAGTGGAATTCCATTGCGGCCAATTATCTAAATTGATTAGATTAATGGCTACATTACGAGATTCATTCACCGTTAGAATTTTTCGCCAAACGCCATTAGGGGTTTGCATAGATGACACAACCATTCATGCATAAATTATCGCCGGACTTAGAGGCATTGCTGAATTTATTCGTCCAGATTGGTCCTTACTATCTTCACTCGAGATGACTATTACATCATCCAATTTAAGTTCTGATTTTAGGAAATCCTTTCTTTTTGAAAGTAGTTCCAATTCGTCCATCGCCCCTGATATCAGCATTTTTGATTTATCGTCCCACTTGAAAATCTGAGGTAGCATTTTCTTGCCCCAAAATCCAAAAATTTCACCAGAGTTTTCTAGTTCTGCTAATTCGGATTGTTTCAATACTTCCATGAAAGATTTTACATTTCCACCATCATTAACAAATTCTATTGCCATATTGGCAAGTGTTCTTTTCCATATAGGNGATATTGTTAGCGTGAGTGTTTTTGCAGCCCCATCTAAGTGACGCTCAGCAATCGACTTGACCTTTCTAGCATTTTCTAAGATATTTCTCATGACATATTCATCATCTAGGATAGATTGCTCTGTATCAGAAAGTCGTTCAAGTGGAGAATAGACAGTATTTGCAATCATAGTTTCATTACCTAACTTTCTCCACCATTCTTCTGCTAGATGAGGCGTAGAAACCGACAATAGGTGTGACCATATGGAAAGTAGTTGTTTTCCTAAATCTCCATTATTCCCCCCTCGTCTAATATACCAGTTCATATCCTTGATAAGTTCATAATGAGATATTTCAACAGCCCTTCTCAAATCATAGTTATCCATCGAGGTTTGGAATTCTACAACACGTTGCTTCATTCTTGCTTCTAACCATTGGTCGATATCTTTTTGCTCATCGCCCCAGGAGAGGATTTGGTTTGGAATTGTTAGAAGTTGTAACATAACTCGATGATTTGCCTCTAAAGCAATATCCGACCAATCCATTCCAGCAGTAGGGTTTGCAGCAAATAGAATAAACAATCTAACCGTATCTGCACCAAACTTTTCAATCATATCTTCAGGAGATACGGTATTTCCTAATGATTTACTCATTTTAGCAGAACGTAATCCTAATTCACCAGAACAATGAGGGCAAGCGCTCCCAATATGGTCTACTGAAAGTGTTATTGAGCAAGTTTCACACCACGGTGCTTGTTTATTGACCATTCCTTGACACAGTAATTCATTGAATGGTTCATCGATAGAATGCAAACCGAGGTCACGTAGAGCCTTAGTCCAAAACCTTGCATAGATCAAATGCATTTGTGCATGCTCAATTCCTCCACAATAGAAGTCAACATTCATCCAATGATTGACAATATCTTTTGAGAAACATTCAGAATTATTTTGCGCATCAGTATAACGCATGAAGTACCAAGAAGAATCTACAAAGGTGTCCATTGTGTCGGTTTCTCTTTTTGCATCAGAACCACATTTGGGGCATTTTACATTAACAAATTCTTCACAACTGGTCAATGGATTACCTTCTCCAAAGGTTACATTTCTAGGTAATTCAACAGGTAATTGTTCTTCAGGAACAGGCACAACCCCGCATTCAGTACAATGAATAACAGGAATTGGAGTACCCCAGTATCTTTGACGTGAAACCAACCAAGGTCTAATTTTCCAATTTATAGTTTGATTCCCATTGCCTTCTTTTTCAAGCGCCCCAATAACAGCTGATTTTGCATCATCTCCATATAAGCCGTCAAATCCTTCGATTGGAGAGTTGACCATCCAACCTAAATCGGTTTCAGCCTTTTTCATTTCTTCATTAGGCTGAACATTTTCCTCCATTACCAATGCACGCTTTATTTTGATTCCATATTTACTTGCGAAATCATAGTCTCTTTCATCGTGAGCAGGAACTGCCATTACTGCTCCAGTTCCGTAAGATGCAATGACAAAGTTTCCAGTCCAAATAGGTATTTTTTCACCAGTCAAAGGATGTATGGCGTTCTTTCCAAGAGGTGCCCCCTTTTTCTTGTTCATATTTTTAATTCTATCAAATTCAGTCATTACAGAAACTTCATCATACAATTCTTGCCAACCTGATTCAAATTCAGTACCTTCGGCAAATGTTCTTGAAAGGTCATGCTCAGGGGCTAGTGTGATGAAAGTGACTCCAAAAATAGTATCAGGCCTAGTTGTAAATACTTTGATTTTTTCACCCGAGCCCTCTACTGTGAATATTATTTCAGCTCCTTCTGAACGACCAATCCAATCTTTTTGCATTGCTGTGACATTTTCAGGGAATTCTATATTATCTAAACCATCTACTAATTCTTGAGCATATTTGGGCGTGTCTAAGAACCATTGATTCATTTCTTTTTGGATTACAGGACCGTTGCATCTCCAGCATCTTCCAGCCTTAATTTGTTCATTAGCAAGAACAGTATTGCATGAATTACACCAATTTACAGGCGCAAATTCTTGGTATGCTAATCCATTTTCCATGAATTTAGTGAAGAACCATTGATTCCATTTGTAATAATTTGGGTCATGACTTTTGACCATTTTCGACCAATCATAAGAAAAGCCCATTCTCTTTATTTGTTGAGTTATCGATGCCATATTTCTTTCAGTGATATCATAAGGGTGCCCACCTTCCTTGATAGCTGCATTTTCAGCAGGCATTCCAAATGAGTCAAAACCTATTGGATAAAGTACATCATAGCCCATCATTCTCTTATATCGGGCAACAGCATCTCCAATTGAGTAATTTCTAACATGGCCCATATGCATTTTCCCCGAGGGATATGGATACATTTCCAAACAGTAAAACGGCGTTTTATCGTCACTTATTTTGGCTTCGAAAATTTTCGAATCGGTCCATTTTTTTTGCCAATAGACTTCATCAACAGACATTTCTTCTTCAGTCAAAGTTACCAACGCCTATCTCCGAGATGATACCGCCACGAAACACCCCCCTTTCAATGACACTCTTGATGAGGGGGTAATCGTTCAGATAGTACATGGCCAAGAGAATCTCTGTGCGTGCCCCCGCCAGAATAGATTTGGCAGGCGGATGGACAGATGTTCCTAATTATTGCAATACTAAATCCGGAGAAGTAGTAAATATCGCAATAAACCAATATACCAATTGTATAATGGAAATTGATGATGAAAGAAAAATCACTCTTTCTTATTCTACCGATATGCCAACAGGGTCTGGCTTGGGGACTTCAGGTTGCATGAACGTGAGTCTAATTGGAACAATCTTAGGACCAGATTATGATTCTAAAGAGATCGCTGAATTAGCCTACCAATTTGAAGCGCTATTAGGCAATAAAGGCGGTAGACAAGACCAATGGGCTAGCGCAATAGGAGGGATTAGTCATTTGACATTTAATGGGGAAAATGTCGAACATAAATCACTAAATCCTTCTGATGAATTCATCTCATGGTTAGAAGATAGACTATTGCTTTTTAACAGTAAAATTACGCATGTATCAGGCGATTTACACAAGGGAGTTTGGGATAGATTTCACCAAGGCGATGAAGAGATAATTAGTGCATTAGATAAAATTAGAGAGGCAGGACTATCAATGGCAAAAGCCATTATTGGTGAATCTAAAATTGGAGTTGTCAATTCATTAAAACTTGTTATGAATGGCGTAGATACATTAGGTTTGGAATTACATGACCCTTTTAGAGACAACCTTGAGCCCCATTTTTCCACAGGTGACATTTCAGCATGGAAAGCAATGGGGGCTGGAGGCGGTGGCGTCGTAGGAGTTTTAATTTCAGATACATGTATTCGTGATAATATTATTCGAGATTTACAATCCAAAGGTTGGGCACACATTGATTGGAAAACGGATAAAATCGGTTTCCATAGAAAAGAAACTATTCTTTGAATTCGAGATCGGTTTCAAGAAGGAATAAGGCTTCCTTGGTCAATTTATATCTATTTTTGATTCCCATTTTTCTCTTTTCAACCAGTCCAAATTTCTGTAATGTGCGCAGATGGTGAGAAATCAGTTGTTGACTCTTCTCTAACTTGATGGCTAACTCAGCTTGTGTAGGGAATTTTCCATACTGGTGTTCATCATCGAGCAAACTCAAAATTTTCCCTTGAAGACTATTTGGGTCTGGTGATAAAGGCGGTATTGGAAGTTGATCTGGATTCATTCCAGGATACAGAGAATTATTCAAAGGATAGTATCTAACCAGTCTTCCATCTCTCAGTCTCCAAATCAATTCTTGTTGTTCTAATAATCTTAGATGATGAGTTATTTGACCATTGCTCATACCTAAGGCTGCCATCAATGCTCTGAAGTGACATCCTGGGTTAGCGGTCAAATACCCCATCAAACGACCTCTTTGGAATCGACCATCAGTTGTTTCTTGTGTCTTTCCAATTAGTCCTAGTAGCCAAAGGCCAGCGGCAGTGGTTGGAATTCTCAAGGATTCGGTATTCACCACAAATAGCCCTAGAATAGCGAACATCGAAGTCGTTGTCACAATTACTATGGCTGCTTGAGCAACTTCTTCGGTAGTGACTCCTTCACTTTGAACTTGCTCATTTTCTTCAACTATAACTTGTCCTTCAAGAACTATCTTTTCCTCGCTGAATACTGAATGAACTTCAATGCCAATTAGATCAAATTGTGCTTGACATATCTCATTAGTGGAAGAACTCTCAGAAACGAGGTAATCTCCTTTCCAGTTATTTTGAGGAGTCCATGAAGGTAAATCGTTCGAACTTACAAGTAAGTATGATTCATCTTGATTTGAAACCATCCAGCATTCAGTTTGCCCGGTTCCGATATTTGTCCACAGGCCTTCAAGTTGCCATTTTTGATTAATAAAAACTTCTTTTACGTAGTTATAATCATAAGTGAAGGTATGACTTTTCAAACCTTCATCTCCAAGAGAATGCTCTGTTATCAAGATTATTTCAATAGATTCTCTATCCATTAACTGAGGTATAGAAATAGTTGATTGGAATTCAAGACTTTGTATTACGCCATTATCTAGAACTGGCATTTGGAAATAGTTTCCAGATTGATAATTACAATAACTCTTATTTGAATTTCCAAAATCTACAGCCTCGTCCACAGGAACGATAGACATTGAAACGATACAATTCTCATTTATTTTTACTATTGGGTTACTTGGGGATAGCGTAATAGAAGAAAGAATTTCATCATTGCTAACGACATATTCACTCTCAAAACTAATAACATCTTCAGAACATTCTGGATTTCTATATGCTTCTGAATATTCAAATTTCTCAACTTCAGTAATAGAGAATTGTTGAATCTCTAAGATGAAAGTATAGGTTCCTGAATCGATATAGCATTTATTTTCATCTTCTAGGTACCATTCAGGTAAATCAAAAGTTAGTATCTCACCAGATTCAATAGCGTGAGAAGTGGAGAGGTCTTGGCATGTTTGTTGCAGAGTATTATCATAAATCACTCTAGAAAGGTCATCAATGATGTACATTTGGAATTTACAGGTATTAGGGAAGTCAAGTTCTACAAGTTGTTCATCGATATTTTCTAAATTTATAGAATAAGATAAAAAGGAAATGTGATCACTTTCCATACCAATATTTTTACTAGTAGTGACTAAGATTTGGCCATCCAATTGCTCATAATCATCATCTATCGGGTCATTGTTTTCAATAATAATTTCCTTAACCAAATCTCCACCAGGTGTAGTGGCTGAGAGTATGTTATCGCCTTCAAGCAAAGAACCTCTTTCGATAAAAATTCCATCGATGTAAGAATTCTCCCAGCTATTTAATTTCATATTTTCACCAAAACATGAATCTAACATTTTTTCTTCACCATTGAAGGAATATATCAATCTGCAAGATTCTTCATAAGGTAGCATAATTTCATTATTTGTAGGATTTGATAGCGTCACTCCAACTAAATAATGACCATCTCTTTCTTCAGAATTTCCTATGGAGGCGATATCTAAAACGAGTTCAAGATTCTCATCAAATGAGACATTTTGCTGAAAGTAAATTTCTTCACTTGACACGATTTCTGTTTTGCTATGCATCAAGTTTACAGTATATTGTCCTGAAGGAACTATTTCTCCACTTGAGTCGGTAAAATCCCATTGCCAGTTTTGGAACTCTATGGTTTCCATTTGCTGAATAATTAATTGTTGGTCTTGATTTCGACAGTTTTCCGAATTATCAAAAATAGAGTCCATCTCAATATTATTAATTATAACATAAGTTCCGCAAGAAGGGTCATTTGAAATTGAAAGTTGATCTCCAAGGTTTGTCAATATAGGATTTATTTCTAATCTGTCTCCAACTACATACCAATCTTCAAATTGATTATCAAATCCAAGAATTAATTGATCCGAATCAATCTCTTCTTGAGCAGAAGTTTGCGGAATTGCGGAGAGAATGAACAGGCCACAAACTAGACCTATCAGGACTCGCGAAGACTCCGCCATGGATATGAGATAATGTCATCACTTGAAAGGTCAGCGGTGCATTAAATATGTAAAAACCGAGATAAATGCAGCCTTTGTGTTATTTAGAGCCCCATGTCATCAAGGTTGACCATAGTTGGTATCGCCGCATCTTGTTCTGCTTTTTGCTGCAATTCATACTGTTTCCATTGTGGGGCTTCAGTTGTTATTGGTTCAACCCAACCTAGAGCCCTTGCTTCATCTAATTCGCCACTTGCAACATAATGGTCAATCCATGCCAACCGACGTTCTTCTTCTTCTGAAAATGCCATATCGACCATTTTCTCTTCTGCTCTAGCCTTCATCAATTTCTTTTTGCTAGCAGCCTTTGCGAATTGAGCAACAATAATTATTGATAGTAAGAATACGATTACTGCAGACATGATAATTAGGGTTTGATTACCAGAATCCGAGTTTGATTGGCTAGAATCACTCGATGAATCTTCTGAATTTGGATTTGATTTGATATTACATACTACTGAACCCGCCTTACCTATGGAAATTTCAGGGTCCCAAGGACAAGGGTCAATCAAATCAGAAACTCCATCTCCATCTGAGTCGACACATCCCCATTGACCATTATTGGTAGTTTTTCTTGAAGTACCTGCAACATCAGGGCAATCATCTGGTTGATAGGCGCCTAGAGTGAAATTATCACCAAAACCATCACTATCAGCATCGCTCCATTGGGAAGGCTCCATTGGGAAGTAATCAGGCTTGAAATAACTGCTAGTATTATCACCAAAACCATCTCCATCAGTATCATTCCATTGTTCACTTTCTTCAGGGAAAGCATCACCGAATTGGTTTCTGTAGGTGATTTCGCGACTCGGGTCTTGCTCATCAATAATAGTCAAATTAGTCCAGAAGTAGTTATCTCCATATCCATCACCATCAGTATCAACCCATTGGTTTTCATCATTAGGGAAGATATCGTCAACATCCGCCCAACCATCGCCATCAGAGTCTGGGCAACCGAATCTATTCATTTCCAATGACTTTCCATATTCAGTTAGACAATCGTCTCCCCCGGGACGGTCGACTTCATCGCCATAGCCATCTCCATCTTGGTCAGCCCATTGTAATGGATTTTCTGGGAAAGCATCTTCGGGGTCAACAAATCCATCGCCGTCGGTATCTGGGCAACCTCTTGTTGCAGGATTTGGTGAAGAGCCAGCACGCAGTGGACATATGTCACCGTTTAATGCACCAGATTGATTATTGTCTCCAAAACCATCTCCATCCATATCACTCCATTGAGTAGGTTCAAATCTAAAAGCATCCCCATTATTACCCGCAGAATTATCTCCATAACCATCACCGTCAGTATCTCTACATTGAGTAGCATCATCAGGGAAGACATCTGGATTATTTCCGGTTTGGTTATCTCCACCACAATCTAATGAATCTCCGTCTCTATTTGCCCATTGAGAACCATCATTTGGGAATGGATCGCCTTGGTCGGAGTAACCGTCTCCATCAGCATCAGGGCAGCCCAATCTATCAATTGATGATGTGCCATATTCATTTGGACATTCATCAGGGTTATTTCCAGTTAAATTATCACCATAGCCATCTTGGTCAATATCACACCATTGAGTTGGGTCCAAAGGTAATCCATCTGCTTGACAATATCCGCTAGAATCAACAGCCCCCCAGTTTCCTGTTGGGTCAGACCATCCATCGCCATCAGTATCTATACAACCGAACCGGTCATACTTGGAATCTCCAAAAGTCATTATACATCCATCGCCAACATCACTTTGAGGATTATCGCCGTACCAGTCGCCATCGCTATCAATCCATTGAGTTCTATCGAGAGGGAATGTATCGACTTCAGTGGCTGCAGGAATCAAATCTCCAGGCCATGAACTTGGCCTTATTTGAAGCCAAGATGAATTTGCGAAATTATCTCCAAATCCATCGCCGTCGGTATCATTCCACTGTGTGGGATTATTTGGATAAGCATCACCTCTTTGATTNAGGTGGAAGAAGTTTTGATCTTCATTATACAGATAATTATCTCCATGTCCATCGCCATCAGTATCAATCCATTGTTCTTGATTATTTGGCGCCCAATCACCTCCATCAGACCATCCGTCTCCGTCCCCATCAGGGCATCCAAAACGGTCTTCAGTCGAACCTCCAAAGTCAAGTGGNCATTCATCGGGTTGGAATGCAGGAGCCGGGTTNTCTCCATAGCCATCTCCATCACTATCGTTCCATTGAGTTCCTTCCGTTGGGAATGCATCTACCACTCCATCGCCTTGGTCTGAGGTATTGTATCCATCATTATCTTCATCGATATCAGCGATCCAGAAATGTATACCCTCGTCATTTCTACCATAGGCGGTGACTAGTTTCATTCCATCAGAACTCCAACTCAGACCNTTCACTTGTCCACAGTTATTACCNCCACATCCATTTGGCGCAGGTGCGCCAAAGAAGTCGACTTGAACACCGGAATCGGTATAGAAAATTTTGACTGAACCGCCATCNCCTTGATAGTATGAATGGCCATTGGCGACCTGTCTTCCATCGGCTGAGAAATCAGCTTCCAAACAAGAAGAAGTGGTACTCTTTTCCCAAATTCGATTCAATCCCGAAGAAGTGAATTCATACATGTCAAAACTTGCGCCANNTCCTTCCCATCCTCCGCACATGGAAATATAATTTCCATCCGGAGACCAATCGATATCATTTATTTGGCCAGGNGGGCTAGTGGCGGTAAAAGCAGTTGCTCTAGAAGAGACATTGACCACATAGAAGTCACCATTACCAGCAACCGCTATATGAGTTCCATCAGGAGAAAAAGCCGCTGAGTAAAAACGGTCTTCTCCATTAGGATTGATTCCATTTCCTAATTGTAATCCATCGGACAATTTAATCAAAAGAACTTGTCCATTTGTGCCACCATTACCCGAACGAGTAATAGATACGGCCACAAGACTACTATCGGGTGAAAACTCAACATCATTGACAAAGTCACCACCTCCNACATCAACACTTATTGAGCCATGGACGGATGAAATATTTGATGCATAGTAGATGTTAATGGTATCATCATCAAGCCCTGCTGCAACATAATTTCCATCCGGAGAATAAGCCACTGAAGTGACTTCACCATTATTTATCGCTTGTACNGATTTCAAATTTACAAATGAGGAAGCATTCCAAATTCTAACCCATCCATTTTCATCACCAGTTACAATATTAACTCCATCAGAGGAAAAATCTACATCATTATAATCTTGATTTGAAGAGATTGTAAACTCATTCTGAAAATTAGGATTATTAGCAGCCCATCCATCATTGAAGTCAGAAGTTCCATCGCCATCTCTATCTGGGCAGCCNACTTTGTCAACNGANGAAGTACCATATGACCATTGACAATCATCGGAAGAATCTGCAATTCCATCGCCGTCAGAATCTGCAGAAACCAAAGGCAGGACCATCATTAACAAAAATAGTCCAGCGATAAAAATGCTCGACCATCTAGATGTCATAATGGGCGGTACTAGCAATATTAAAAGGTGTTATGGTTGATTTGTGTAAACAAATAGACACTCTAGTAATAGCAATCGCTTAGATGTAGTAATAATTGGCAAACATGTGAGCGCAGGCATTCCGAAGGTCAATATTGCTGTTCAAGACCGCGTATTGCTCCATTTATTCGAAAACGATGAGCAAGCAGACCGTTATCTTGCGGACGTTGCACTGACAAGACCCGGGATAGCCGAATCATGTGCCTTACACCCGCCTAATGTAAGTAGGACTATGAGAGATTTATTGAAGAGACATTATGTTTCAGAACATACTAGAAATATTCGCGGCGATGAAAGGCGACAGAAAACATGGCAACTCACTGAAGAAGGTAGAACAGAGGCACAACATACCCATAAATCACTTGGAAAAACAAAGGTTGTTTTGAGAGATAGTAGTGGCGAATTACTCGAAGTGGAGGCATTAGAAGCGGCAGAAAGATTAGCTACAGACATATCTCTGTTACAAATATTAATGCACGCCCAACACGAAGGGGTTTTGACTTATGGAGATATTAGATTTGGTAAAATCAAACAATCTGAACAAGAGGAAATAGCTCCCCCNGGGCGATTAACAGCATTAACCGGAGTCCATTCAACCTACAATAATCAACCTCCAAAAACTCGTCCAGTACACGGGCGTAAAGAGCAATTAGAACAATTAGATTCTTGGTTTTCAAGCCGTAAACCTTGTGCTGTTGTACATGGGATTGCAGGAATCGGTAAATCAACCCTAGTAGCGCATTGGCTGAAACAAAATATGGAATTAAATTCAGGACTCTCAATTTGTTGGTATCCTTGTCAACCATGGGATAGAGCATTAGGGATTGCAACAAGTTTACTNCANCGTTTTGGTATAGATGATTCCCATGACCCGTATAATTTAATTGAAACTTTACCTCTTCAACCCGCAGGTAAAATTGATGTTGATACTTGGAGAAGAAGATTGACTGCTTATTTGACAGATGCAGGAACGATACGTGAGCGTTTCAAGAATGAATCGGGCGGNCCTCCTCCTTATTGGCTGATAATTCTAGATGATGTACATCACATTGAATCGGAAGCCAAAGATTTACTCGGTGCATTATTACAGATTTCCAATAAAACCCCTTTGAGATTATTACTAATCTCAAGAACTAAGCCAACCATATACGACAGAAGAGACGTTCACACAAGAGATGTTGTCACCGAATTATCATTACAAGGTTTGACAAAGCCAGAGATAAAGAATTGGCTGAAAGACTTTGAATCAAGTGATAAGTACGAAGTTGANCAGGTCCACGAAAAAACNGGGGGCCATCCGCTAGCTCTNGAGTTATTCGAATTATATGGGCAAGAAACTCATGTTGACTGGTTACAGTTNCTCGATGATGAGATAATTTTGCGTCTGCCAGANTTAGAGCGTAAATTATTGTTAGAACTTGCTAAATCAAGTGCGCCAATGAAATGGACTAAATTAGCAGAGTCNGTTGGTTGGAAAGGTAATCCGCCAAAAGATTTGATTCAACATGGNCTTTTGTTAGAGTTAGAAGATGGCATGTGGTTGCACGAAGCCTTGAAAGAAAGACTTCTGCGCGACGTCAACTGATTTTATGATTAAAAATCATCAGCAGTCATGTGGTCATCAATCCACTTGAGCAATTGAGGCTTAGGCATTGCTCCACTTTGTTTTGAAACAATACTGCCGTTGTGATAGAGGAAAAGTGCAGGAATTCCACGAACTCCGAGTTTTGCAGCATTTGCCGGATTTGTATCTGTGTCTACTTTAGCGATCAAGATTTCTCTNTCTCCTGCTACTTGTTCTAAAACAGGTGCAATCGCTTTACATGGGCCACACCAAGGCGCCCAAAAGTCTACTAAAACCCATTCATTATCATTAACGGAGGTATCAAACTCTTCATCGGTTACTGCACGTACTTCTCCCATGTTCTCACTAACACTCCGTAATGCATGAGTATTATGAGTCTTTGTGATAAAAATAAAACTAAAAATATACGCAATACTCATGTGACGGTATTGCTTGGGCTAATTAGGTCAGAATATGATTATCGCACCGAGTGTACTTACTGCCGACCTCTCNAATTTAGCAGTAGCCTGTAAAGAAGCAGTTGACGCAGGACTTGACTGGCTTCATCTAGATGTAATGGATGGTAACTTTGTTCCTAATTTGACCTTCGGCCCTCCAGTGATTAAATCACTTCGCAAGGCTCTAGGAGATGGCCCAGTTTTTGATGCTCATCTAATGGTTTCAAATGCAGAAGAATGTTACATGGACTATATTGAGGCGGGATGTAACCATCTTTCGGTTCATATTGAAGCAGCAACTCACCTTCATCGTCTAGTCACCGCGATTAGAGAAGGCGGAGCTACGGTCGGAGTTGTAATTAATCCAGCAACTCCAATCGGCGGAGTATTAGAGATCCTATCAGAAATAGATTTGGTATTGGTAATGAGCGTTAATCCTGGCTTTGGAGGCCAATCTTTCATCCCAAGTGTTGAGCGAAAGATTAGAACACTAAAGCAAGCAATTGATGAACAAGTTTCTAATGGCGGCCGTCCAGTACAAATTCAAATCGATGGTGGCGTTAAAGCCCACAATATTGGAGAGATCGCATCTTGGGGAGTAAGTAATTTCGTAGTTGGTTCAGGCCTATTCAACAACCGAGCAAACGTTGCAGATAACTTATCAGAAATCATGTCCAACTATGAACAATACAATGGTTGAAATTAGTTAATTGATTATCTGTAGTGATAGTTATGCGAATTCTTGTGACATCGTTGCTTTTTCCAATACCGACAAATGTAGCGCGAGGTACCTTTGTTAGCGACCATGTCGAATTACTAAAACAAAATGGCCACGATGTAAGAGTGGTAAATCCATTGCCACGAATGTTCCAATATCAAGAATTTAGTCGTTCAACTCATACTGGAGTTGCTAGAGCACCAAAAACCTTCAAACATGGAGAGATTAAAGTGTTCAGNCCCCGTTTTTGGGGCTTGCCAGGCCACCCATTACCAATTTTGACGGCCAGTAGCGTCAAGCGTAGTTTTCGCAAAATTGAGAAATGGCTTGATGAATGGCGTCCAGACGTGATAATTTGTCATACCCTGTGGCCTGTTGCAGAACTTGCTAATCTGCTATCGAAGAAATGGAAAGTTCCATGGGTCGCTGTCGTCCATGGTCACGATTTTGATGTAGGAATAAATGATAAAAACATTTCCAAATCTATTAGAAAGTTGGCCAATTTACCAGACCATTTAGTTACAGTATCTAAAAGACTGAATGATATTTCGAGTCAAGTTAGAGANAATAACCATTCGATGATTCCTTGTCATAGTGCGGTTGAAAGTGAATGGCAAAAGCCAATGAAAAGTATCGGCGGTAGGTGGCGTAAAGACAGTCTTGACATTCTATTTCCAGCCGACCCTAGAAGGCCCGAGAAAAATCATCTTTTGGCCTTACAAACCGGTGAAGAGTTGGAAAGACGGGGATGGATAATTGGAATGACGACTTTGCGCCAGCAACCAAGAAGCATTGTATGGGATAGAATGTTAGTCGCAGATTTGACATTGATAACTTCCAAAAGAGAATCTGGTCCACTGGTTGCTAGAGAATCGATACAGTGTGGTACACCTGTAGTTTCAGTTGATGTTGGAGATGTCGCNGAGTATTTACCAGATTTTTGTATATCTTCAAATTATGACCCAATTCAATTAGCAGACACTTGTGAGGCTGCATTGAAGAATGATTGGAGTGAAGGGTTTGAGATACCTGAAAGGTTCACTCCTCAGATAGTGGCTCAACAGTGGCAGACATTGCTTGAATCCCTTGTGGAATGAAATAGAATAGACCAAGTCCACTAATCGCAAGCCATGAGCCTGTGGTAAAGCCATAGCAAGAAATCATTGAGAGACATATTGCTAAGGTGAAATCTTTCTTTCTCTGCCGAATTAAGTTCCAGTTTGAAGAAAGATGTATCGACAAGAAAAGCAGAAAAGAAGATGAAATAGTCGATGCTAATGCAGCAGCAAATAGTCCTGAGCCTTGAGAATCATTTGCTTTCCAATCGATTAAAAAGTAGCCAATAATTACAGCAAAAACAACAACTAGGGAGATAAATAAAGTAAAATTCCAAGGCTTTTCACCCGCTTGTAAAGCAGTATAAGTTGGAGTCGCCAATAATGTCAAACACCATCCTGCGAGTAAAACCATGAATAAATCAACTGCAGATGCACCTAATGAACCATCCACATATTGTTCTGGAAAGGCCGCAGGTAAAAGGAAGTAAACAATCCCAGCACCAGCAAATAGGCCGATAGGNAATACTCCAAGACACAGATTCAATGAGTTTTCCAAGGCAGATTGAAACTTCTCTGGCGCGCTACGAACCTCTCCTAGAACCGGCAATAATGCTGCTCGTAATGCCTGAGGAACAACCAGTCCTGCCAACCAAGCAAGTTGTGCGACATGGAAAACCGCCGCAGCATCAACNCCAATTTCCCCAGCCACAAGGAATTTNTCAATTCTTATCACGTATGGAAGAACTCCAAGAGTGATGGCGAATGGAAGTGCTTGAAGAAGTAAAGTTTTGTTATCTATCCAAGATTCACTCAAGTCAGACCAATCGGAAATTTCTGAAATACNAATTTTTGGTAGAATGCTGTATGATAGACCAAGAGCCATTGCTAAGCCACCTATTGCACCGATTAGAAATACTGTGGCAAAAGCAGTCACTGAAGTACTTTCCAATGAGTAAAGAATGTAGTAACCGGCAACAGTAATCGCNCTTTCAATTACCTTTGACCATGCTTCCAATCTTGCTTGACCCGCAGCTCTTAGGCCTGAACGCGGTGCATACGAAGCAATATGGACAAGGGCAATAGCGCCACAAATCACCAGTAATTCGAAGTATTCTTTCCAATTATCAACCAAGAGTGGCGTTCCAATCACAGCNAAAAGAATGAATGGAATAGAACATAGTAATTGCAATTTGTAGACTCTGGTAATNGATGGCCAAATTTTCTCCNCCGAATTAGCACCGTCTCTAGCAATTATAGTTGGCAATCCTAAATCAATGATCAAAAAGAAGGTTGCAAAAGCATCCAAGGCAATGATGTATATTCCATATGTTTCAGTCAGTAGCGCCTTTGTCAAGACTATTTGTCCGGCTAATGCCAAGAAGATGGCAATCAAGTCTGAACCAATCAACCAACCTGAATCACGACCCATCTGAGGTTTTCGAGTCTTGGAAGAGATAATTGCCTCGCCCATGTTTTGCCTTCATATGTTCTAAACTTCAAGCATCCGTGTAAGCACAGATTGAAAGCGGGGTTTACCCACGGCTCAACAGGTGCGGGCATGGTAGCGGCTGATTGGGTTGAATCTGAAGTTCTAAAAGCAGTGCCTGAGGCATTGGTCGAAGTAATCGATTTACACGGTTCAGGCGACCATTTTCACGTTCGAGTAATCGCTGAATTATTCGAAGGAATGAGGCCACTACAAAGACAAAGAATGGTTCTNGNAGTAATGAAGCACCATATTCCTAGACCNATACATGCTCTTGATTTGAAGTGTATGACTCCAAAGCAAGCAGAAACTGCAGGCGATACCGCATTTGACCCTCATGGCGGAGGCCAAGGGATACATATCAAAAGAATAAANAAACAAAAAAGAGAGTGAGAAAAATGGATTGGACAGAACAAGAATTGCAAGCAATAGTTGATGAACACGCCCTGGTGTTGTTCATGAAAGGAACACCAAATGANCCACANTGTGGNTTTTCNAATAGAGCAGCACANGTTTTACAACAACTTGGAGAGCCTTTTGCAGCAGTCAATATTTTGACNGACCCAAGAGCAATTCCATCNGTCTGTAATTGGGCAGACTTCCCAACAATGCCTCAGGTATATGTTCACGGAGAACTNATCGGCGGGNCTGACATTGCTCTAGAGATGCTTCAAGATGGAAGCCTNAGAGAAATGTTTGATGCTGGACGAGACTCCAATTAAACTAATTATANAATCAATCACGGTGATTTGATGGGACAGGAATCTAGACGCTTAGTAGTCGATGGCGGACAGCCAATAGTCGACTTTGANAATAAGGCGTTCAAACCTATACCTCAATCCGGAATTGANCTAGCGGTTAAGGCGATGAGCGCTGGAGTAATGTATCGNTATCANCCTAAGAGNAAGGAACTTTCAATCACTGCAAAACTAGANCATAATTTCTCAAAGTANATGGGAGTCAANCACACNATTGGNACNAANTCNTGNGGTTCTGCAATGTTCATTGCACTCAATATAGTTGGAGTAAAGCCAGGAGATAAAATTCTAACCAATGCTTTTACTTTCCATGCAGTACCNTCTGTNATTNAACATGCNAGAGCAATNCCNGTTCTTGTCGAGAGTAATCGCGAGTGGGCNATGAGTGCTGAAGACNTNGACAAGAAGGCAACTGAAACAGGNGCCAAGGTNTTGCTNATGTCATANATGAGAGGNCACGTTCCTGATATGGANGCGGTAATGGAAGTNGTCAAGAAGCATGATTTGATNTTCATTGAAGACTGTGCNCANGCATATGAAACACNNTGGAATGGANAATTCCTNGGTAAATTTGGNCANATCGGCTGTTTCTCAACCCAATCTTCCAANGGAATGAGTGCNGGNGAAGGTGGANTNTTCATNACAGATAATGATGAATATGCTGCTAAGGCTGTACTTTANGCNGGTTCNTATGAGAGACTATGGACNAAGCACTTTGACNTNGACNNNGAANTNATGGANAGNTTNCANAATCAAATNCCAGGNTATTCAATGCGTATGCAAGAAGTCACNGCNGCAATGCTTACNCCACAAATCGAGNGACTTCCTAANATTAAGAAAATCCATGTCGAAAATTGGAATCTNCTTCACAGTTTAATTCACGACCATGANAATATCGAGATNCCAATGCCACTGCCTCAAGTTGACAGTTTCTGTGATACAATGCAATTNCANNTGGTNGGNCTTTCTCGAGAAAAGGCAGACCAATTCATCGATNTGATGAAGATGGAAAAAGTTCCAATGCAAATCTTTGGAGCCAAGCGCAATGCAAGAGATTACCGTCAATGGGAATATGTTGAGGCGCATAAAGAAGAGTTAGGGGAAACAATTGCTAACATTGAATTTGCTTGTGATCTATCTCTTCAACCACATTTGACTCAAGATAATATTCGAGTTATGGCTCAAGTAATTGGTGAAGTACTCGCTTACATCAATACCCAATAATCAAACTGGTCGACCAACAGCAAAGGTGTTCCAACCTTTTGATTTCAAATCATCTAAGTCCAAAACCCTAGATCCATCATATAGAATTGGTGTGCGCATCTGCTTTGCCAGACTTTCCCAATCAACAGAAAGAC
>NHGH02000015.1 GCA_002172355.2 Euryarchaeota archaeon TMED132 | reverse complement strand
TTCCAAATCTTACTTTAGCTCTTTTGAATAGTTCTGTCAGTTCTTCAGGCCGACAATCTTTGAGGTCAATAACTTCTGAAGAATCATCATCAATCCAATCTAACCTGTCGAAAGAAGAAGCATGAACAATATGTTCGGCAGAACGTCTTAATTTACTTTGAAATTCTTTTTTATTTGAAACCGCAAGTACTCTTATCTCAATGATTTCTTGATGTTTTGACCAATCATATAAAATTCTCAAACCTTCATCATTCTCTAATCTGATATAGAATACAGGAACTTCCATTTCTCTGATAGTTTTTGCATGTCCTCTTTTTGGAAATCCAACTGTTTCAATATCTTCAAGTAAATGTATAATTTTTTGGAAAAATGTCTTTCTATGAATCGCTTTTCCAGATTTTGAATTGAGCCAAAAATATATTTCAGGAGTGAAAGTTACCGAATAATTATCTGGAAGAATTTTTCCATCCAAAGAGCGAATCTCATCAGACACGATTTTACTCAGACTCTAGAGTATATAATTTATAGGCCAACAAAATTATCAACCAGAAAAACCACCTTTCAGTGTCAAGCATCTTGAAAATGTAGACCTGAGTCCAGTCTTCATAGAATATATGAAACGCTGGAAAAACTTTGTTTTAGAATAAATGGTGGACGTGACGAGATTTGAACTCGTGGCCTCTACCATGCCAAGGTAGCGATCTTCCAACTGATCTACACGCCCAAAAGGGTGCTTTCGCAAACCGTCCACTTTCACGCCCATCATAAGCATTTTCAATCAACTAAGGTTTGATGAGTGGAGAACATTTGGCCATTACATGGGCGATAAGGGAAGTGGTCTATTGGGAGATGTAGCTCAACCAAATGTTCCTCCGCACATTCCTGAAGGTGCAATCATAGATTCACTTGCAGCACTTTCTGGCGTGACAGATGCCGTATTTATGCCATGGATTGAGGATAGAATTCAACTAATTTGGTTGGAATCAAATGATGACAGACTTGGTATGACAAGATTTGAGGAAGGTTCAGGTGAGTTAAACCGTAGAAGGCGACTGAGGTTAGACCCCGGAGTTGTTACCATCGGTCTTCATCCGGCATTGCTAGAAGATGAGATGTTGTATAAACATACATTCGTTCATGAATTCTTACATGCAAGTGGTTTGACATTACATTCACCAAAGCACGATGAATTAACACATTCAGTAGCGCCTATGCCTAAATTGAAGGAATCACCTCTATTACAAAGAATGAGGAATTCTGTTCTTGGTGGATTAAAAGTTCAACATTGGGAGTGTAAAAACTGCGGCTATTCATGGGACAGAACTACAGTCAGAAAACCATCAAGATGTCATAAATGTGCTAGGCCTTTGTGATGATTCATCCTCAAAGTTCATGAAAGAGATACTTTTGGGCAGGCTTGGACGTATAGTGTAGTTGGATATCACTCTGGCCTTCTAAGCCGGCGACCCGGGTTCGAATCCTGGTACGTCCGCCACCCAGTGAGGCGTTTAGGATATTCCTGAACCAATTTGCGATGCCGTCAACTAGATTTTGAGAAATTGTCGTTTCACCCGATGCTCTCATATATGGAATGTTGGTGGGCGACCTGTTCACCATGAAGCGAGGGTCCCGTGCTTGGAAAAAAACTGGCAATCAACGTTGGAAGTGGCGCAAGAAGAAATTGCGACGTAGAAAGCGTGCTCGCCGACAGGCAAAGAACTGAGCAAGTGGTTGATACACTAGGGAGTATAGTATAGCTTGGTAGTATCGCGGGCTCCAGTTGCACAGGAATGAAGACGAGTGGGTTTGCTGAAGTTGATGACCAACTGGAGCGCCGACCTGTTGCATCCTGCAGACCTTGCCCATGAAAACTGGGTGGTTTCAGAAGAAATCCGCTGGGGGGGGTTCAAATCCCTCTGCTCCCACCAATTAACAAACCATGAATATCTTGATGAGTAAGTATAGATTGCTTTGTACGAGGGAGAGTTATGAAACGCTTGATTGCTGTTTTTTTGTTTGCATTAATGCTGAGTCCTTTGACAGGTTCTCTTACTTTAGAAAAACAACCCCATGATGGCCAGTGGTTTACAGTTGACCCTACACAAAGGTCATGGCATCCAATAGGTTCAACATTCGAAGTACCAGAACAATTAGAACCATCATGGGCTAATGATGAAACTCCATGGTGGGAAAGATCTGCTCTTGACCAAAATAACAATTACATTCATGATTCTATAGAATCTGAAGTAGAGCCGGTTGGCATGGCTATATCATACTCTGAAGAAGTTAATGATGAACATTTACAAGTTTTAGAATCTCTTGGATTTGAAGTTAGAGATGTTATCGAATCAGTCAATGGAGTTCTATTGGGTCTTGTTGAACCTGAACTTGCGATTAATCTTACATCCTTAGAAGATGTTGTAATGGTTCATCGATATGGTCAAGTCATTTTCTATGGTGACGTTCAAACTCAAAATGTCAAAGCAAGAAATTCTACAATCTATCCTAATGGTGCATGGGATTTCGGAGTTACTGGCAAAGGTGTTAATATCGCTATGGTTGATACTGGAGTGGATAATGAACATCCTGGACTGAATGAAAAGTTCGTCGCCGGATACGATGCTGTTTGTTATAATCCATCAGATCCAAACTGTGTCCTAAATGGATTTGGCTTCAGACCTAGTGATGGAACATTTGACCCAGACGACGGTAACCAACACGGAACCGCGTGTATGGGTATGGCCGCTGCAACTGGTTTGGAAGCAGATGGTAGTCAAAGTGAATTTTATGGCTCAGCCCCTGAATCATCTTTAGTCGATGTTAGAATTGGAACTGATGCGGGCGCTGGTCCTTTTGAAAACTATGTTCTAGAACAAGAATTCTATGAATCTGCGATGAATGGAATTCAATGGATTATCGATAATAAAGACACGGCATGGGAAGGTGCAGATGAAAGCCTGCACGGGATTGATATTATTTCTCTATCATGGGGAATCACTTCTCATGAAGGTGGAGGTTCAGATGGAACTGACATGCATAGCATGATTCTAGATGAAGCTATGTTGGCTGGAGTTGTAGTCAGTGTCGCTGCTGGTAATGATGGTCCTAACAATGATGGTCTTTCAGGAATGGGTTCTTCTGACCTTTCAATTACAGTCGGTGCATCCGATGATGGTAATACTATTGACCGAGATGATGATACTGTTGCTTCGTATTCTTCAAGAGGTCCAAGAAGAGATAATGGAGATAATAACCCACTCAATGAGTTAAAGCCAGAGATATCTGCACCAGGAACTAACATCATTCAAGCAGAAGGTTGTGTTACTTCAGGTTCATGTAATAACTTCCTTGGCGGGGATGCTTCAGGAAACACCTACACTAGTAGAGGTTCAGGAACGTCCTATGCTGCACCTGCTGTTTCAGGGATATTGGCATTGATGATGGAAGCCAATGAAAACTTGACAACTGCTGAGTTGAAAGAAATCATAAAGTTCACCGCCGAGAGAAAAGGAGAAGCGACTCAGCCGGATGTAGACCCATTCTGGAATAGAGACTTTGGTTGGGGTATAGTAGATGCCTATGAGGCGACTAAACTAGCAATTCATCTAAAGGAGCAGAATTTAGATGGACAAATCGATGTATTTACTCAAGTTCATCTAAACCAACCAACCTTGACAAATAATACATCTGAAGTGGATTCTGGAATGTTTGTTCTTGAAGGATTTGCTTGGAATCAAATGGGCTCAGTCAATTCGGTTGAATATAGAATTGATGGAGGCGAATGGATGAGTGCCTCATTTAATGAGACCGAAACAACTCTTGGACCTCTTGAAAGATTCCAGTGGACAATTGGCTTGGATTTGGATAATTTGCCTTCAGGAGAGGTATTGATTGAAGTTAGAGGTATCAGTGACGATGGACAATCTCTTCCAATCAATATAGTAGTTCAAGGAACTGGTCTTGGAGATTCAGAATCATCTGGATTTTCCTCGGACATTATAATGATAGCAGGAGCCGCAATGATTCTTATTTTTGCCATAGCATTACTTTTCATATCAAGAACAGAAACTCCTCTATTACTAATCAGTACTTCTGAAGAATCGATCGAAGAGGCTTTAGAAAAGGATTATGATTTATCTGCGGTAATCGACGCTGAATTAGTTGACCATGAAGGCAAATAGGTTGTGTTTTTATGAGAACTTTTAGTGATAGAGCGTTAGCAATTCAGCCAACAGGCGTACGTAAAATGTTTGACCTTGCTGGAGATGATGTGATTTCTTTTGGCTTAGGAGAGCCGGATTTCCAACCCCCGCTCGTCGCCATTAATGCATTTCATGAGGCTATGTTGAATGGTAGAAACAAGTATACAACTACAGCAGGATTACCAGCCTTAAGGGAAAAAATAGCACAGACTTGGTCATCTTATCAAGAAGGAATGAATGAAGAAAATGTCTGTATGACCATGTCAGGGACCAATGCTCTTCTAAATTTATTTATGACCTTGATAAATCCTGGAGAGAACATTCTATTGCCTGAACCCTATTTCCCGTTATACGGGCCAGATGCAACCCTCGTTGGTGGTGAAAGCAAGTATTATCCTTGTTTATTTGAAAATGAATTCATACCAAAAGTTTCAGATTTAGAATCCTTAGTAGATGATAAAACTGTAGCGATACTGTATAACTTCCCAAGTAATCCAACTGGAGGGACTCTCGATGAAAGCCAAAGAGATGAATTACTGGAATTTGCCAAGAAACATGATCTATGGATTATTTCTGATGAGGTTTATGATAGAATTGTTTTCGAAGAGGAACATGTATCATTTATGGGAACTGGGTATGATAAAGTGATGGTTGTAAATTCCTTTTCCAAAACATTTGCTATGACAGGTTGGAGAATTGGTTATATTATTTCTACAAATTTGGAAGCGATGAAACAAGTAATAAAAATTCAATATTATATTTCTGCATGTTCNAATGATGCTATGCAATATGCNGTACTTGNAGGCAATNNANNANGCCNNNGATTANCCTNNNNTAATNGCTNANGAATTCNAACAANGNTGNNANTTGATTGTNGNNCGNCTNAATGCTATGCCNGGNGTTNANTGTCACAANCCAAAAGGTGCAATCTATGTATTTCCCAAGGTCAGCGTTCCAAATATGACTTCTGAAGAAGTAGCCCTTGAGTTACTCAAAGATGGAGTTTTATGCTCTCCAGGTTCTGCATTTGGTCCTTCAGGAGAAGGCCACCTTCGTTTTGCATATACGATTAGCCAAGAAGATATAACCAGAGGTATGGACAAGGTCGAGGCAACTTTGAACAGATTAAACAGCCATTGATGTGAGATTATGTCCTTATTATCTTCATCACTTTACTTCATTTTAGGTTTCATAATTGCTTTCCTATTTCCGCGATTGCCAGGGATTTTAGTTACTCGAGGCAAAGGTTTCAATCTTAATTTCCCGCCTCATCCCGAACCTATTCCTCTCTCACCTCATTTGACACAACGCGTACTACACATGCGTATGTTCTATTGGCTAGGGTTGATTGTTTCATTCATTCCACTCTTGTTTGGATTCTTATCTGTAAAATGGGGTAATGTTCCTTTTGGATTTGGCTTATGGCTTTCATCTGGATGGTTTATTCTTTCAAGATTACAAATTTTCCTTGGAGGCCCAGAACCNCCATGGACTTTAGAAATGGCTCAGAGGCTACAGATAATTTCTGATAAAGTAAAATCGGATTCAAAATGCTGTGAATCAATATCTCCAGAATGGTTGTTATCTGGTATTTACTGTTCAGTATGTAAGAAGAAATTAGATGATATGCCAAGACCTGATTTGGGTCGAAAGAGAAGTGATGGATTTTTCATGGGTGTTATTAGATTAATAGCAAGTGATGGCAATCCTATGTTCATCTCTGATAAGAAAAATTTTGATGTCGATTCTAGTGAATCGGAATGATTGATTTAGGACTGTAAATCGTTTTTTTGAGGATTTAATTAGGGTAATCTTTGTCAATAGAAGAAATACCCGTTTAGTTATGGGGCGTTTTTCGCGTAGGAAACCGATGAGCGCCAGGATTTGGTTAACCGTAGTAGCATTGTGTCAAGTTTTCTTGACTCCACTGGTAGCATTTTCATTGACATATTTATTCAAATTTGATTTTTCTGATGATAATATCACTATGTCTTTCGATAAAGAAATGATGCCTTGGATTGGAACAGCATCGATAATTTATGGAATGGTGGCATTACTACTCGCTCTATTTTTGGGAGGGTTCACTCCAGTATCTGTTGTCGAAAAAGGTGGCTGGAGAAAATATCTTGGCTTCTCCCGTTCACCTGGTAGCGCTTCAGAACGACGAAAATCTAGAGCCAATTATAAAAAATCTCCACATGGGCAAATTTCCGTCCTAGCTCACAACAGGTGGTTAGATGGCCATTCAATAATTTCTACACATGGTGGATTAATTCTTCTTGCAGTTCCTTTCCAAGTAATGTTGGCNACAGTTCCACTNGCCATGGTACTTTTGGTACCAGATAGTTTGATGCATGAAAACCGTAGGCTTGAGTTTGCTTTGATACTATACTTAGCCATTCTATTATTGGTAATGAAAAACTTCCCCCGCCTTGCTAATAGATACATTGGTATCGCATCATTTACTCGTAAATGGCTTATATCGATGACTAAGATTTCTTGGCTAGCCCCAGTTCTAATTCTTTGGCTAATGGGTAGAATTGCGAGTGTTGTTGTGATTGGTTGGCTAGGATCTGACCTAGAATTAAATATCGACTTTGAAAAATCATTTTTTGAGACTACTCTAGATATTGGTTCTATCCCAGAAACTTCATTTTTAGATTTAATTGCTGCATTAGCTGTAATTCCTCTTGCTACTTTCACTACTCTTGCAGTATTAGGTGCTGGTTCAGGAGAACCCCCTGAATGGATGCTTAATGAGAGTTCGATAAAAAATAATTCAGAAGAGAGTGATAATTCTCCAAGTAGNCTTGTACTAAAAGGTGCTCAAGCAGTTGTTACAGCGGGTGCTAGCGTGGTGANNAACGTATCNCTTGGGGGCATGGATAAGATAGATTATTCAGAGGCTACAATTGTTGAAAATTCTCCAATTATTGAAGATGTAATTACAGATGACCCGATTATAGAACCCCGGGGACTTATTGAAGAGGAGCCTGAAAACATATTTGACCCAAGTATGTTTTTCGATGATGATGAAACATTAACCGATTCTAAACCATCATATGATGAACCTTCAATCACTGGTTTAGAGTGAAAATCCCTAATTCGTTGAATTCTTACTTGGGTCATCTATCAATGAAGTTCATATGTCGAATACATATCGCGTAGTTGTTGATGCTAATGCGCCGTCTGACTTCTTTGACTTTAGTAGCTCTATTTTTACTCAGTTCATTTTCTTCATTTTATGCACCTCCTGCTGAAGCGGCATCGGCTAGAGGCGGTTCAAAAGATGATTTTAGCATCTACAGTATTGTCGTAGGAAATCAATCTGCGTCACCCGAACAGTGGGTTCAGCCAGATGGTTCAGTTGTAGAGTATGTACTTCAAGGCTCACAATTCGAAGTTGAAATTAAAGTATACCGTGATGGTCAGCCAACATCACCTCCAAAGCAAACTGAGGCCAAATTAGAGGTAGTCCACCCTATTGGCTTTGTAATGGAGACTTTTTATTGGGTAACAGGCGATATGGCAGGTCAAGCAAAAGATACCAAAGTAATTCAATGGTCTGCAAATGATGCACACTCTATTTTGAACACAACGACTAATGAATTGACCGGAGGAATCATCCTTCGTGCTTCAGTAAACTTCTCACAAGATGATAGAAATGATAACGATGTAAAGGAAAAAGTAATTCCTGTTGCAATCAATAAAGATATCTTTGATGGTACTGCTTCAGGTTCAATTGAAACATTCCGACCGGGGAGATACCCAGTCGGTGGTGGAGATGCAACTGCAATAGGTTCTTGGTCAGAAGATACATCAGGAGGAGTAGTAGGTTCTTCTCACTGGAGAATGTCTACCTCAGGAAATACATATCCATCTAGTGCTTTTGATAGATTGGTTCCATCATATATTAACCCGAACAATAATTGTGGAAACGACCAGTTGGATTCAGGAATGACAAATGCTAATGGAGCTTGGATCTGCCGCTCTTTATTCTATTCATCCAACTATATATCATCACAAATACATGTTCAGGCATGGGGTACAATGGGTGCAGGAGATTCAGCATATATGGAATTCTGGAGGAATAATGGTAACTTCTCCGACTCTATGTCTTCCATACATTGGGACCTAGCAAATGGTAATCCAAGTCCAGCACCTAATCAATGGAAGAATTTCTCATGGGACCCACAAGTAGAATGGTCACAAATTCCAACCTTAGCAAATCCTGATTTATTTTTAGGAGGTAATTCTTGGACCTTTGGACTTGTATTCAAGTCCGATAGTTCAGGAGCAACACAAGGAATGCATTTTGATGATTTCGTACATTTTGGAATCTCAAAGGTAGAGGATTATACTTTGACTGCAGATTGTAACAATCCTTCAACTGGTTTTGAAGGATACCCAAGTGGTCTTCTTTCTTGGCATTGTATGGTCACAAATAATGGCTATAAAAACGTACAATTCAGAGCAGAAACAAGCGTTTCTAATTCTACATGGATGGACCCTATGAATCCACAACTAAGATTGGATACAGATAATCCAAATGATAATGATTTCAATGTTGTAATACCTCCAGTTGGACCTGGTGAAACAACTGAAGTTTGGGCTAATTTATCTGTTCCTCCAGGCGCTGATGTACAGCAGCAAGACTGGGATATTTGGTTCACCGATGCTAGTAGCCAGAATAGTGGAGAAAAAGCAAGAAATAGTACTTCTCTCTCCATTAATTCACAGTACAGAGTTTCGATAACTTCGCAGACAAGTTTGAATGCTCTTACTTTGAATCCAGGTGAATCTGGAATCATTCCTTTCAAGTTAGTAAATACTGGTAATCTTGATGCAACATTTGTTTTGACATCAACATTCTCTTCTACCGATGGTTGGACTGGAATAATTTATGATGATGCAGGAAATGTTGTGACATCTAAATATTTGACAAAAGGTGAACAGGTTATGCTTAATCTCAATGTGACAGCAGCACCACAAGCAACTCCAGAATTGGTATCTACTTTAATTCGTGCAACTAGGACTTCGGGAGACTTAGAAGGGACAACAACAATGTCCAGAAATATCGAAGTTCCGATTTTGAAAGATTTCTCTCTTGAACCGAGTCTAGATCCTTTCACTATTGAAGAGGGAAGAACATTTATCGAAGGATATGCCAATGGTAACCCGAAAATGGTTCTAATGACATTAAGCAATGATGGTAATAGTCCCGAATCATATGAAATTAGCGTCGTCAATTCAATATACAAACTTGGAGCATATGTCGAAGAATCACAGAAAATGACTCCTCTAATGGCTGAATGGGGAGAATCCTATGGATTTTTCCTCAATCTTCCTATGTCGATAGGAATCGAGCCAGGATTCTATGACGTCAGAGTTATTGCAACAAATGTGGCAGACCCATCTGTAAAGATAACCTATACTATACAAGTAGATATTCTTGATACCGCATCAGTATTTGTGGAAACAAGAGAGTCCGAAGAATCATACATACCTGGTGACCTGGCTCGTACTATGACTTTTGAAGTTAGAAATGATGGNAATTTAGATGATACCTTTACTATGTCAATGGANATTCCTGAAGGAATGAATGCGGAATTCACCAACCTTGTAGAACAAGATAAGACTCCAGTGATTCCAAGCGGTGCGAGTTACAATGTTTCAGTCGAGTTTTCCTTCATTACTGGTACAAGTGGGACATTAGACCTAGATATTACAGCAACCAGTCAATTTGATACTTCAGTGACTTCTTCTGGTGGCTCTTCATATCTAGTAGGAAGTCAAAATGAGTGGGTTAAAATTCTACCTTCTCCTCAAGTTACTATTGATACTTGGGAAGATGAAGTTGAGTTGGTTGTAGAAGTTAGAAATCAATATTCAACAGCACAGTCAATTGTAATGGATATTAGCGATGGTGAATCTAAGAATTGGTTAAAATCTAGAATCAGCAGTAGCGACTTACAATTTGTCCTAGGCGTTGAAGAAGTTCGCGAAGTTGTAATTACATTTGAAGTAACAGAAACAACACTAATGAATCTTCAAAATGAAACATTCATGACCGAAATTACTCTTTGGGCTCGTTCTGAAACAGTTAGCGATGCAGCTCAATCAACAATACAAATTCAATTGAGAAAGGTCAGTGTAGAAAGTGATGATTCGGCAGAGTCATCTTTTGATGTGACAGGTGCCTTGACTTGGGTAGCATTCATTGTAGTAATGCTTGTTGGAATTGTCGTATTGGTTAGAATTTTGAAGAATACAGGCGAAGAGGAAGATGATTACTCAGGATGGGGAGATGATGGCTATCAAGATAGTATTTCTGCGACTTATGGCGCGGTGAAGTCTGCTCCTACAATCCCAACATCATCGCCTCCTGCAGTATCAGTTCCAAGTGTTGCTCCGCCTGTTGCTCCAGCACCTGCTGTGACACCTACTCCAGTGCAGCCACAAACACCTGCTGGCCCACCATTACCTGCATCAGGATTGCCGCAAGGATGGTCAATGGATCAATGGAATGCCTATGGTAATCAATGGTTAGAACAGAATGGTAATCAATAATTTTTCGAAATTTTGTACTTGTTTCTCAAGCGTAGGGTTCAAGACTACCTCTTCCTCGCCATGTATAGGAGGAGTTGATTATGTATGGTAATGGACAAGCACCGATATTTATTTTGAAAGATGGAACACAAAGAACCCGAGGTAGAACTGCTCAATCGAATAATATTGCAGCAGCGAAGGCTGTTGCCGACGCAGTTCGCTCAACTTTAGGTCCTAAAGGTATGGACAAGATGTTAGTAGATTCTATGGGCGATGTCGTCATTACCAATGACGGCGCAACAATTCTCAAAGAGATGGACATTGAACATCCTGCAGCCAAGATGATTATCGAAGTTGCCAAAACTCAAGAGCAACATTGTTTCGATGGAACTACTACTGCAGTTGTTCTTTCAGGAGAATTATTGAAGAGAAGTGAGGATTTAATCGAGCAGAATGTTCACCCAACTGTAATTTGCGAAGGATTTAGACTAGCTGCTGAAAAGGCAGTTGGATTACTAGAAAGTCATGGCATCGAGACGATGAATGATGATAATGTTCTAATGGAAGTAGCAAAGACAGCTCTTACTGGTAAATCAGCAGGCGCTGTTAAGACTTTCATGGCAGATATTTGTGTTCGTTCAGTCAATGCGGTTGGAGTTATTGAAACAGGTCAGAGATTTGTTGATTTATCTGATATCAAAGTCGAAAAGCGACAAGGTGGTTCGATTAAAGATTCATCACTGATAGACGGAATTATACTTGACAAAGAAAGAGTCCATGCTGGAATGCCACGTTCAATAAAGGATGCTCGAATTGCACTTGTCAACTCAGCGATTGAAGTTAAGAAAACTGAAGTTGATGCTAAAATTCAGATTACAGACCCTAATCAACTTTCGATGTTCCTTGAAGAAGAAGAGAATTATATTCGAGGACTAGTTGAGAAAATTCAAAACTCAGGTGCTAATGTTTTAATTTGTCAAAAGGGAATTGATGAACTTGCTCAACATTACATGTCTAAAGCAGGAATTTTTGCAATTAGAAGAGCAAAGAAATCAGATATGGAGGCATTATCAAAAGCTACAAGTGGAAGTATCGTTACCAATCTAGATGACCTTTCAAAAGATGATTTAGGCCATGCAGAGAAAGTCGAAGAAAAGAAGATCGGTGAATCAGAAATGACTTTTATCACCGGTTGTCCTGAAGCAAAATCTGTTTCAGTTCTTCTTAGAGGTGGGACTGAACACGTTGTCGATGAAATTCGCAGAGCATTTGATGATGCAGTAGGAGTTGTATCTGTGGCTTGGGAAGATGGAGCGGTACTAACTGGTGGAGGTAGCGTACTTGCTGCCCTTTCTCGTGATTTGAGGACCTTCGCTGAAACGGTTGGTGGAAGAGAGCAAATGGCAATAGAAGCATTCGCTTCAGCATTGGAGATTGTACCGAGAACTTTAGCAGAAAATGCTGGATTAGATCCAGTAACTACTCTAATTGAATTACGTAAGGCGCATGCAGATGGTCAAACACATGCTGGAATCAATGTTTATGAAGGCGGAGTTGTCGATATGAAAGGGGCAAATGTCCTTGAGCCAATGCGTGTTGTAGAACAAGCGATTCAATCTGCTACAGAAACAGCAATAATGATTTTGAGAATTGACGATGTCATTTCATCCAAGGGAGTCTCGATGGGAGATGACATGGGTGATATGGGCGATTTCCACATGTGATTTCGGCTAATTAAAATTGATGATTTCTATGTACTCTCCCGTAGGGAGAGCAAGCAACCTTCAAAGACTACGGCCGATAGGGTATGTCAGTGCTTAGTGCTGGGGTGGAACCGTGACCGTTGTAGCGAAAGTTTGGATTGAGGATGATTGCATCACTTGTGATGCCTGTCAAGATGTTGCACCTGAAGTTTTTATCGTCACTGAAGAATCTTCACAAATTCTTGCCGCGGTAAGAACAGATGGCACCTTGGACAGAAACCTAGGCAAATCAACACTAAGCGGTAGTTTTGGTACTGATTACGCTGATATCATCATGGAAGCAGCTGAAGCCTGTCCGGTCGAGATTATCAAATTTGAAATGGTATCAGACGGAGCTGCGGAAGAAGTGGTTGAGGCTGTAGAAGTTGTTGCTGAAGTTGCTTCAGCCGCTGAACAAGCAGTTGCTCCTGCAGCAGGTAGTGAAGCATTATCTGCATTGATGGAAGGAGATAGATCACTTGCAATCTTGTTTGGTTCACAAACCGGAAACGCAGCAGGATTAGCAGAAAAAACTGCTAAATTAGCCAAGAATTACGGACTGATTCCAACTGTTTATGATATGGATGGCTTTGATGCAGGAACTCTTGGTAACCACAAGAGAACACTAATCATAACCTCGACATGGGGTGAAGGGGAAATGCCAGATAATGCTGAAACATTATGGCAATCAGTAAGTTCTCAATCACCATCTCTTTCGGGAGTAAGTTTCAGTATATGCGCAATTGGAGATACAGCCTACGATGAATTTTGTAAGGCTGGATTAGATTGGGATTCCAAGTATGAATCTCTAGGTGCTAATAGAGTTCAGGAAATCAAGTTGTGCGATGTAGACTTTGACATACCATGGGGTGAATGGGTCTCTGAAGCACTTTCCAGAATTGCTTGTGTTGATTCATCCGGAACTCTTCAAATTGAACTTCTAGAAGAAGTAATGGCTATGGGTTCAGGAACTGGAGAAGAAGTTGCTTCAGGCGACTTTGCACCAGGTTTGATAGACGACTCAGAACTTTCCATAACGGTTGAATTATTCCGCTACTGTCCGGTTGATGCACAATCAGGTTGGGACACAATTGAATGTACAATTCCTTCTAATGCAACAATTCAAGACTTACTTTACGCAGTTAAGAACGATGTAGATGGTAGCCTGTCATTTAGGGCAGGAAATGGTTCTGGTACTGCAACAGCAGGATTGAGAGTAAATAATCGACTAGTTCTCGCTGATTTGGCATGTGTATCTCAATTGGTTAGCAGTACAGGAGTTTTGAAAATAGAACCATTGTCAGGATATCCAGTCATTAGAGACTTAGTTGTCGATTACTCGAAATTTGAAGAAAATCGTTCAAAGGCAAAACCATGGATGGTTTCAGAGCCTAGAGATGGTGAATACTTGCTTAATGGCTCTGCTGTTGGTTCAATGAATTCTGAAGAGGCAATGACTCTTCACGCAATGAATGATGTGGGCTCATACTACCTACTCCACTCAATGTCTGATACCGTTAGTTATGACTCAGAGTATGAAGGTCCTGGTGTCCATTTACAAAGATGGAATCGAGTCATTGACCCACGTTCAGGTGAAAAATACAAGCAATCATTAATTTCAACATTAAACAGTGCAACTGGTGTTTGGGCTGAAGCAGATCTGGCATCGATATCTAGATATGGAATTGAAGGAAAAACTGCAGCGAAAGGCTTGAACAGTGTACGCTCATATATTCTAAACCAAACTAATTACCGAGGAGCTCACGGGCGTCTTGTCAAATCGTATGGGCGTAGCGTAAAGGGGACTGGTAACTTGAATGAAACAACACTTTACCGACAAGTCTTGGGTCCAATTGGATTAATCAGTAATGTTTTTGATGGCGTTTCGGCAAGAATGGTTCTAGGCTTCACTAGAAATGGTACACCACCTTTCAGAAGTCTTCAAGCATTGATTTTACCTCCAGCAGGAATTGGTAAAATTCCAAACATGTTTAACAAGAAAGTCAAAGATCATCACCAAGTAGTAGGTTTATTCAATGAAATAGATCAGAGGTTCTGAGGTGCGATTATGCCAAAAATTGCATATTATCCCGGAAACGTTGCTAGAGCCGCCTCAATGGAAGTTGAAGATTGTATTCAGCCTCTATGCGGTACTCTAGGAATCGAACTTATTGAGTTGCCAAAAGCAAGTAGCGATGGTGGAAATATCATACGTCAAGCATCTCCTAAACTACAACATGCATTAGTCGCCCGCAATTTAGCATTGGCTGAACAGAAGGGTTTGGATGTCATGACAACTTGTGCAACCAGTCATGGAATCATGTGTGATACTATTGAAGATTTGAAAGCAGATCCAGTATACACCGCTCAATTGAATAATCTTATCGCTCGTTCAACTGGTGTAGAATATTCTGGTGAAGCAAACTCATGGCACCTTTTGCATTATTTAGTAGAGGAAATAGGTCTTGAGAAAATTAATGATGCAGTGGTTAATCCAATCAACTTGAATGTTGGAGCATANTATGGACCATACATGCAAAAGGAAGGTTCTTGTTCTGGCGATGACCCTTTTATGCCGACATANATGGAGCAATTGATTACTGCATTAGGAGGGACTCCAGTAGACTATGACTTGAAGTGTCAAAGCGTTGGAGCTCCATCTCTTTTGACACTTGGCAAACCAGTAATGTCTCTAATTGCTTCTGTTATTTCCGATGCAAAGACCAGTGGTGCTGAAGTTATGGTCAGTGCTTGTACAGTTTCTCACGCAAACTTAGACTCATACCAAACAAAGGCTGGAAAGAAAACTAACAAGGATACTAGTATGCCAATAATGCACCTCGCTGAATTAGTGGCTTTTGCTTTTGGCCACTTCCCTGATAGATTTGCTCAACTTAGAACACGTGCCAGGGTAATTGGCGGCTGAATAGTTCATTGTTAACTCATACTTATTGCTTGTAATATTTTTTCTGCAGTATTACTATCGATATTCTCAACTTCAATTAATTGTTTTCTATTAGCGGTTAGTATAGAGGCTAATGAGCCAAAATGTTCAACCAAGGTAATAGCAGTATTCTTTTTGATTCCAATTACAGTGGAAAGTAGTTGTATTTTAGTTTCTAATGCATCATTCTTCCATCGTTCAAGCAATGGAGATTGATATGATTCATCTGTTAATAGTAGTTCAATTTCTTTCTTTGCACTGGCTATTTTTTGATTTATTTCTTCTTCGTCCAATAGTCCAGATGAAGACTTTTTCAAAGTCTCAAATAAATCATACTGTCTTTTAGCAGCAATAGACAGAAAGTGAGCAGTTTCCAGTGTATTCTTTGTCATCATTACTGGAATTCCAATATCTAAAGTAATGTGAGACATAGCGCCTAAAACAGCATTTGGATGGACTGCAGACCCCACTTCTCCTAATTCTATCAATAACAATGGGTGGATACAATTCTTGACTAAATTATGACACTGTTTCAATAGTCTGCCATCTGTAATCGAATTCAATAAATCTCTAGATGTTTTTCTTTCGATTAGAATCTCTTCAGTAATTTTAATATCACCACAATCTAAGTGTTGGAATTCGACATCAAATCCCATGCTACGCAAATATGCTGCCAATGTAGAGGAAGATTCACGATGATCTAATACCATCTTGTGATTTACTTCCTCCATCATAGTCTCTATTTCTTTTTGTGCAGAAGAAATTGTGGAGGATTCCCTTTTACGATGTTCCACTGGGTTAAGGTCAATCTCATCACCCTGGTTTTGGAAAAAACTATCCAATCCAGTTTGATTTCTTGGTCTCCTGTCACTAGGTTCTACCGTAGTCTGTGATTTAGTTGAATCAGTTTTAAGTGATTCTTTTTGAATATCTTTTTCGGTGTTTTTGAACGGCAATTCAGTCACTAGACGTTCAATTTCTAATTGTAGAAATTCTGCAGCATCTATTATTTCATCTTCTGAGCATTTGACTCTAAAATTATTCAGTACATCATTGGTTGCAGGCGGCCTTCTTGGCAGACGACCCCTTTTTTGAATCCTCTCCAACAATACATACATTCGTTCTTCACGAATTTTAGCAGCAGAATGAACAAATTCATCTCTAGTATTTTTAGTAATTAGAGTTTTCACAGTACCATCAGATTGTCTAGCAGTACGGCCTCGACGTTGAATCGCCCTAATTGCACTTGGTACAGGTTCGTATAACAATACTAAGTCTGCTGAAGGAACATCCAAGCCTTCTTCTCCAACAGACGTTGCAACTAGAACGTTTATTTCACCAGAACGAAATCTGTTCAATTGTTCTAATTGTTGCTTTTGATTCATTCCCTTTCTCTTACCTCTGGACGATTGTCCTATGAATTTATCAGCGTCTGCTTTTTCTATAGATTGAAGGCTAGCAACTAGGTTTTCAACGGTATCTCTAAATTCGGTGAAGATTAATATCTTACTATGTGGTTTTTCTTCTAATTGCTGAGTCACTAAAGAATATACTTTCGCAGTCTTTGGATGCAACTCCGGCAAATCATTAGCAGCGATTCTAAAATTATGGACAGGTCCTAGTGAAACAAATCTGTTTGTACCTCTATCTCCGCTACGACCATCATCCTCCGCTCTTTGGAGATAAGAGGTTGCTGATTTCATCCCTTGTGTCTTTAGTAGGTCTATTAGTAGGTGCATTCTCCTCAAATCAGAAATTCTTCTTGCAGCATCATATCCTCTAGCGTCTCTTCTTTGTATTGCGATACTGGCATTTTTTTGAGCAGCATCGATTATTTTCGAAGTCAAATGCTGTGTAGGTGCAAGAAATCCCAATCGCTGTAATCTTTTTACTTCTTCATTTTGATGTGCTTGCAATGGATGGATCAGAGTAGTTAATTCATCAGGCAGTTCTACACGTATTGGAATATTCTCTAACTCTACTGAATAAGGTTCGAGCAGAGGTTCTTCTCGCCTTGANACATCAAGTCTTTCAATTCCAAGTCTTTGAGCAACTTCTAGAATATTTCTTTCATTCGAACCAGGACTTGCAGTTGCAGCAAGCACCATTGCATCGGGCTTTGCTTCCAAGTATAAATCTCCAACTTGTGCATAAGCGTGATTTCCAGTTGCATGNTGAGCTTCATCCACTACCAATAAAGAAACCTCACTTAGGTCAATAGAGCCGCTTTGAGCATCATTTCTAATCACTTGCGAGGTCGCCATGATGATTTTCGCATTATTCCAAATTTCAGGTCTTTTGGCGGGAGCAGTCTCACCGGTATATCTGGAAATCTGAGCATCATCTAATTTAATCATCTCTCTTGCCATTCTTTGTTGTTGTTCTACAAGTCCTGTTGTCGGTGCGATTAGCAATATCTTGCCATTGCCAAAATTAAGATATTCAGCCATTATCATCCATTCAACTGCAGTTTTACCAAAACCAGTAGGCATCACCATTAGGCTGGAAGAGGTCAAAGCACTCCTCAGTGAACGAATCTGATACGCCCTTGCCTCGACACCATCATTCAAGAATGGATGAATAATGGTTGCCATATGATAGCGTTTTGGTCGAGGGTTCAAAAGGATGGTGATAATTTATTACGACAAAAGAACCTCCCGAAATGATAAAAAATAACATGTAAATATTCAAGTTAAACCGCGTCACTCAAACCCAATGATGACCGAACCACTCATATACGGGAGGTAAGTCGGATGGATGCTCAAAGGTGAGTAGCCAGACATACTGGGCCATCCCCCGAGGACCCCAACAGTCTCGTTCCGGGTTCGCCGGAATGGGGCGCAGTGTCACGGCTTCTCTCATCCTGACAGCCCTCGTACGCCCCCAACGGTGGGGCCAATTCGTTGTATAAATACAGGAGGAATCCGACATGGCAAAGAGAAGTCACCCACGAAGAGGATCGATGGCGTTTAGTCCGCGTAAGCGTGCTAGCCGACCATTCGGACATGTTAAATCGTGGCCAACAACCGACGCGAGCGAAGTTAGAGTACAAGGTTTTGCAGGCTGGAAAGCAGGCATGACTCACATTCTATCCCGTGATTTGAACCCGAGAAGCCCATCTGCTGGACAAGAAGTAAGAGTTCCAGTAACAGTAGTTGAGTGCCCTAAGATGAGAATACTTGGTGTCAGAGGATACCAAATGACTCCTTACGGAAAGCAAGCTATTGGCGAGGCTTGGGCTGACGCAAAACAAATCGTAGAGGCTTTCAGTGAATTATTCAAGAGACTACCAGAGAGGAAAGAGCACGATGCAGAGAAGCATTTTGAAAATTTAGAAAATGCAGATCTTTGTGAAGTTAGATTAATTGTTGCAACTCAACCTGGGAGTGTATCTGGAGTCCCTACAAAGGTACCAGATGTCATGGAAATGGGTCTTGATGGTGGTTCAATTATTGACCAACTTAACTATGCAAAAGAGAAGTTAGGTGAAGAATATTCTTTCGCAGACACCTTTGAAGAAGGTGGATTGACAGATATTGTCGCTGTAACCAAAGGATACGGATGGCAAGGTGTAATTCGCAGATTCGGTGGAAAATTGCAATCTCACAAGAACTCAAAGAAGCGCCGTCAACACGGAAACATGGGTGACTTCGGAACAGGATATGTACGTAAGACTATTCGTCAAGGTGGGCAAACAGGATACCACCAAAGAACTGAGTACAACAAGCGTGTACTTAGAATCGCATCTCCAGAAGACCATGCAATCACTCCAGCAGGTGGTTTCCTTCACTATGGTGAAGTTAATTCCGATTATATTCTAGTGAAGGGTAGCGTACCTGGTCCAGCAAAGCGTTTGATTAGATTCCGTGATGCTACAAGAGGTAGTGACAAAACACTTCATGAGTATGAAATCACATATGTTAGTACAGCATCTAAGCAGGGGGCATGAAGATGAAAGTTTCCGTAAAAGATATCACTAATAATATCAGTGCTGATGAATTAGATGCAGGAAGGCTTCAAGAAACATTCGATGTTTCTGTCGAAGATGGTTCCAAAATCACGCTTCCTGAATCATTCAATAGTTCTCTAAGAGAAGATTTGATCAAGTTAGCAGTTGCTTCAAGCCGTGCTAACAGAAGACAAGCATATGGTTCTCGCAAGCACCTTGGAAAGAGAAAGCCAATGGCTGGTATGAAGCATTCAGTAGAATGGTGGGGCAAGGGCCGTGGTGTGTCTCGAATTATGAGAAGAACCGGTCAACGCCGAGCTGCTCAAAATCCACATACACTTGGTGGTCGTAGAGCGCATGGACCAAAGGTCGAGAAAATTTGGGCAAGAAAATTAAATTCTAAAGAGAGAAGACTTGCAAGAGATTCAGCTCTTACCGCAACAACTAGTTTAGAAACAGTTAGCACAAGAGGTCACAGATTATCTGAAGAGATTTCCTCATTACCAATTATCCTAGGAAACTACATAGAAGTAAGAGATGGTAAGTCCGAAGAATTCGATATTGAAACCTTCAACCATGGTTCTGCAACTCGTAAAGTTATTGCAATATTCAATGAACTTGGATTAGGAGATGACTTGCAAAGAGCCCGTGACGGGAGAAACATCCGTGCTGGTAAAGCAACTATGAGGGGAAGAGTTCACAAGACCCCTAAGTCAATACTACTAGTTGTTAAGAATAAATCTGGATTAGCTAAGGCTGCTAGAAACCTTCCTGGTGTCGATGTAGTTGCAGCTAAGGACTTGAATGCTGAAGATTTAGCGCCTGGTGGAGACATCGGCCGACTTACAGTTTTCACAAAATCTGCTGTGGAGGCACTTAACTGAGGTGATATCATGAATGCATACGATATAATTATTCAACCATGGCTTACTGAAAAATCGATGGATGCTCGTTCTTCTGAACAGAGATTAGAATTCATCGTTAGAAGAAGTGCTTCCAAGCAAGAAATTGCTGAAGCAGTCAAGACAATTTTCGAAGTTGAAGTTGCGAAAGTAAATGTTCGTAACACAAAACACGGCAAGCACGCATCAGTTAAGCTTGCAGAAGGATATGATGCAGAAGATGCTGCAATGCGTCTAGGAGCATTCTGAGGTGAAATCATGGGTAAAAGAATACGTGCACAGAGAAAAGGTTCATCACCACGATACCGTGTTTCAAGCCACAAATTCCCAGGGGCTAATAGAATGCCTAAGGCTAATGGCATAGTCGGCGAAGTTTCAGATTTGATTCATAGCCCTGTCCATTCTGCCCCACTAGCAAAGATTGATCTTCCTGATGGAGACTCAACACTAGTTGTAGCAACTGAAGGACTTTCAATTGGAACTAAAGTTGCTATTGGAGATAATGTATCTCTTAGACCTGGAAATATTACTTCAATTGGTAATATTCCTGAAGGTACTGCAATCAATAATCTTGAATTGCGCCCTGGAGATGGCGGTAAAATCGCAAGATCTGCAGGTAATTCATGCTACGTTGAAGCAAGAATTGGCGATAAAGTCCGTATTAGAATGCCATCTGGCTCTCTAAAGGAACTGTCAATCAACTGCCGTGCTACAATCGGCGTTTTAGCAGGACATGGTCGCGATGAAATGCCTCTAAGAACTGCTGGAGCAGCATATTACAAGGCTAAGGCAAGAGGTAAGTTGTTCCCTCACGTAAGTGGTGTAGCAATGAATCCTGTAGACCACCCGCATGGTGGTGGAAATCACCAAGCTGTTCACGGTCCAAACTCCGTTGCACGTGGAACTCCGCCAGGTGCTAAGGTTGGAATTATTGCTCCAAGGCGAACTGGAAGAGGTCGCGGAAAGAAGATTTGAGGTGATTATGTATGGCAAGAAAGAAAAAGAAGTCCTTTATGACCCCTAAAGCAAGTAGAAGAAAGGCACGTAAGCGTCTTTCAACAACTACTGGTCGTGTGAAGAAAGAATTCACATACCGTGGTTACACTATTGAAGAATTATCCGGAATGGATCTTTGGCCTTCTGAAGAATCAGAAAGTCAATCCGTTATTGAACTATTACCGTCAAGAGCAAGAAGAAGTATTGGCCGTGGTCTATCTTTGGAAAACGAGCATTTCCTAGAAAGAATGCGTAGAACTTCGAACAGAACAGTTCGTACTCATAGAAGAGATATGCCAATTCTTCCTGAATTTGTAGGAAAGAGAATCGCTATCTANAACGGACAAAATTTCGTTGANATTGATATTAAGCCAGAGATGATTGGGCACTACCTTGGCGAGTTTGCAATAACTCGTCGTAGTGTTGCTCACAGCGGACCTGGTGTTGGAGCAACCCGTTCCTCGAAGCACGTAGCATTGAAGTGAGGTGAATGAAATGGTAAAACAAAGTCAAATGGATAGACGAACAAAACGTCGTCAACTACCTCAAAAAGGTTTCACGCAACTATTGCAAGGAAGCCGTATCGCAACTGCCCGTTCAGTCAATGTCGATATGCACGTCAAGCACTGCTTTGAGATTTGCAGAACTGTGAAGAANATGACTGCAGGTAAAGCAGTTTCATATCTGAATGAAGTTTTGAAGATTGATTCAGACCGTGCAGATATTAGGAAAAAGGCTCCAGCAGTCCCATTCCGCTTAGGAAGTGGAAACAAGAAGAGAAAGCGTTCTGGACCTTCTATGGTAGGTCACAGAAAAGGTGGAGTTGGACCAGGAAGATATCCTGTAAAAGCTTCTAGAGAAATAATCAAGTTGATCGAAAGTGCAATGGATAATGCTCGCCATCAATACGAAGATATCGATGCTGAAGAGATGGAAATAACTCACATAGCAGCTCANCGTGGACAAATAAGAAAGGGTTGGATTCCTCGTGCTCGTGGACGTGCAACACCTTCTAATCACTACCAAGTCAATCTAGAAATTTTCTTAGAAGATTTCAACACAGTAGATGACGAGTTGGAGGACGAATTCTGAGGTGAATATCATGAGTGGAAAACGAAGTATACTTAGAACAATTGTAGACAGAAATGTCGAACGTCAACTAGTCAAGGAATTTTTGATGGATAATACCAAGGGTTCAGGATTTGGTGGCTTGACAATTAAGCGTACACCAAGCGGGACTAGCGTTAAGATCCTAGCTGAAAGACCTGGTAGAGTTATTGGACGTAAAGGTAAGATTATCAACGATCTTCAAAAGAGACTTGATGAAGAATTCGACCTTCACAACCCTGGACTTTCAGTCGTTGGCTTTGAAGACCTTGAACCTAAGGCNGACCCAACATTGAATGCTCAAGTTATGGCAAACAAGATTGCATCAGCCTTGGAAAGAGGATGGTACTACAGAAGAGCTGGTGCAAGTGCAGCAGTTAACATCATGGAATCTGGAGCAAGAGGAGTTATTGTAACAGTCGCAGGAAAACTAACAGGTTCAAGAAACAGAACACAAAAGTTCATTCTTGGTCACGTTAAGTACTGTGGTGAAACAGCACTTCAATTCATGGACAAAGGATATTCAGTAGCTATCAAGAAACTAGGAACAATAGGTGTCACTGTACAAATCATGCGTAAGGGAATTAAACTTCCTCACGAAATCAGTGTCTTTTCTGAAGAAGAACTCAGAATTCGTTCTGAACAAGATACTACAGAAGTAGAAGTTTCCGAGGAGGCGAGCGAATGAGTTATGTTTCAAACAGAGATATTGCTTCAATGAGNAAGGATGCTCGTGAATCTAGNCTTCTAGAATTACAAGAAGAATTACTTCAANTAAGAGCTGAGAAAGCACTTGGTGGTACTCCATCAAGTATAGGTGCTTACAAGGCAACAAGAAGAAGCATTGCACGACTAAAGACACACATGAGAGAAAACTGAATCTAAGGAGAAGAGTAATTATGAGCGGAATTTGCAATGTTTGTGGNTTACCTGATGAACTTTGCATATGTCAAGAAATAGCAAAAGAACAACAATGCGCAATACTTTCAACAGACAGAAGAAGATACGGAAAAATAGTTACTAAAGTAGAAGGAATCGAGGACTCAGCAATAGATATTAATCAACTAGCAAAACTACTGAAGAATAAATGTGCAGCCGGCGGAACAGTAAAAGGAAGAACAATCGAATTACAAGGAGATCACAAGAAAAAAGCCGCTGGTGTTTTGAAAAACAATGGATTTAATGTGGAGGTGCGATGAAATGAATATTTACAACACAAATTGGCTTGGAGGTAACTTGAAGGTTATTTCTTCAGCAGACAATACACTAGTAGGACGTCAAGGACTAGTCATTGACGAAACTAAGAAAACAATTATGATGTCAGAAAATGGCAATCAAATAATTCTTGGAAAGGCTAGTATCAAATTCACTATTGACGATAGCGATGTCGTCATTGATGGGGCGTTAGTGGGACAACGTCCAGAAAACCGAACCCACAGAAAATATAGGATGGCCTGATACTTATGCGAGACATTGGAATAGATGTAAAACCCCCTACTGGAGAGTGGGATGGAGATGAGAATTGCCCGTTTTACGGAAGACTTCGTTTGAGAGGACAAGTAATTGAAGGAACGGTATCCAGTTTAGGAATGCAAAAGACAATCACTATTGAAAGACACAATGTTAGATATATGCAGAAATATGAACGTTTTGAAAAGCGAACTGGAGTACTTTCTGCACATCTTCCAAACTGCATCGGAGATGTAGAGATTGGCGATTCAGTGAAAGTCATGGAATGTAGACCTCTTTCAAAGACGGTTTCCTTCTGTGTTGTCGAAGTTACTGGGGGTGAAGCTTGATGAGAGGACTTCCAGGCCGACAAACAAGAGGATTACCAACATCTGCTCGTTTGACAGTTGCCGATAATACAGGTGCAAAGATCGTTCAAGTTCTAAACATCCTAAAATTAGGAGGAACTATGAGGAGATATCCTGCAGGTGGTGTAGGAGATGTTGCTAAGGTTTCAGTAAAGAAAGGAACTCCTGAAACACGAAGGCAAATGTTTAACGCAGTAATTATTCGTCAAAAGAGACCTTTTAGAAGAGTCGATGGAACATGGGTTCAGTTTGAAGATAATGCTTGTGTCATCACCAATGAAAAGGGTGATGTTCAAGGTTCTGATATCAAAGGACCAGTTTCCCGTGAAGCAGCAGAACGCTGGCCACGTATTGCAGCAAATGCAAAGCAAATTGTATGAGGTGATAAAATGGTAAAGAGTATGAAACCAGGAAAGCAAAGAAAAGCGCATTTCAATGCACCAATGCATGAAAAGCGTAAGCGATTGTCTGCTCGTCTACAATTAGACAAGCCAGATTCCCGTTTTGACGGTGTCCGTAATGTTACGGTACGCGTCGGAGATACAGTTCGAGTAATCCGTGGAGATTTATCCAATGGAGGAAAGAGACACGGTGGCAAGCGAAATGCAGAGCCACTATCAGGTTCAGTATTAAGAGTCGATTCCAATAAGGGTCGATTGTTCATTGAAGGCGCTAAAGCCAGTAAATCGGACAACAAGGAAGAGGCAGTACCGGTACATGCCTCGAATGTCGTAGTAGTCAAACTTGACGAAACCGATAAGTTGAGAATTCAACAATTAACCGGAAACAGGAGTTGAAAATAATGGGTAGCAGTAATCACTTGAAGCGCTTAGCAATGCCAAGAAGTTGGCCACTTCCACGTAAGACCTCGATTTGGGTTACACGTGCAGCACCTGGTGCACATTCTTTGGAATTGTGTATGCCTCTTAATGTTGTAATTAGAGACATTTTGGGATATGCCAACTCTACCAGAGAAGTTAGACACATTCTTCACAATAACCTAGCATCTGTCGATGGTAGAGTCTGTAAAGACGTTCGTCGTGGTGTTGGTTTCATGGATGTTCTAACACTAGGTGAAGACCATTATCGCTGTATCCTTGATAGAAAGGGCAGACTACGATACCGTCCAATCTCTAAGAAAGAGGCACAGACCAAAGTTTGCCGTATCAATGGTAAAACAACAATTAAGGGTGGAAAAACACAACTAAATCTTCATGATGGAAGAAACATGATCGTTGAAGATGCTACAGAATTTAGCACAGGCGACTCACTTGTTCTTTCACTACCTTCTCAAGAAGTTAAGAAGCATATTAGATTCGCTGAAGGAACTCGCTGTTACTTGACTGGTGGAGCTCACGTTGGTGAGTTTGCTGATGTTAAGGAATACATCGTCAAGCGTTCAAGTATGCCTAATGAAGTTCAATTCGGAGAGTTTGGTACTGTAGTATCCAATGTTTTCGCTGTTGGTGATGAGAAACTCCCTTCTACTGAGGTGGTTGAATGAGTGAATCAGCAAATCCAATGATGATGCCGAGAATCAGCAAAGTCTGTATCAACATCGGTGTCGGTGAAGGTGGAGATAGACTGGTTAACGCTGAAAGCGTTTTAGAAATGGTTACTGGAGTAAAGCCACAAAGAACCGTTGGTAAGATTCAAAACCGTGATTTGAAAGTTAGACTTGGCGCTCCTATCGGGTGCAAAGCAACAATTCGTCAATCTGACAAAATCAATCAATTCTTGACCGATGCTTTTTCTTGCAGAGAAAACATCATCCCATCGTGGAACTTTGACAGAGAAGGAAACCTTTCTTTTGGTGTTAGAGATTACACAGATTTCCCAGGGCAGAAGTACGACCCTGATATTGGAATTTATGGAATGGATATCACTGTCGTCCTTGAAAGACCAGGTCATAGAGTTAGCCGTCGCCGACGTGCTAAGAGTAAAGTCGCTATGACTCATAGACTTACAGCAGATGAATCTCGTGAATGGTTCAAAGAGAATTACAATATCACAATTTTGGAGGAGTAAATATGGCAAGAGATCACGGTGAAAGAATTGGACGAACAATAGGATGTCGCAGATGTGGACGTCGAAGAGGAATGATTCGTAGACACGGTCTTCGTCTTTGTCGTCAGTGCTTTAGAGATGTAGCCCCAGAAATCGGGTTTAAGAAAATGAGTTGAGGAGGGAAAAGAATGCAAATTGATCCATTAAATGATGCTCTGATTAAGATGTACAATGCTGAACAAGCAGGTAAGTTCGATGTCGAACTAATACCAGCATCCAAGTTACTTGGTAATGTTCTAGAAATTATGCAAAAGTCGGGCTATGTAGGAAATATCGAAAAGACCGAAGATGGACGTGGAGGTTCTTTCACTGTCCAACTTAGAGGTGCAATCAATCGTTGTGGTACTGTAAAACCAAGACACAGTGTTCGAAGACAAGATTATGAGCAATGGGAAACAAGATACCTTCCTGCTCAAGACTTCGGACTATTGATTCTAACAACAAACTCTGGAGTTATGCATCACTATGATGCTAAGGATGCAAGAATTGGTGGTAAGCTACTGGCTTACGTATATTGAGGTGATTAAGAATGGTAAAAATCGACAGAATCGAACATTCCGTAACCATCCCTGAGGGTGTAACTGCATCACTTAGCGAAGATGGCGTCGTATCTATACAAGGTCCGAAAGGTTCCTTGTCAAGACAATTCGTTAATTCCAATGTGGATTTATTGCAAGAAGGAGGTGCATTAATTGTACGTACTGACTTGCCTCGAAGAAAGATAAAGGCTCTTGCTGGAACTTGGAATGCTCACCTAAATAATATGGTTAAGGGCGTTACAGATGGTTTCACATATAATTTGAAGGCTGTTTACTCTCACTTCCCTATGACTCTTTCAGTCAAAGGAAATGTATTTGTTGTAAACAACTATTTTGGAGAAAAAGTTCCAAGAAATGCAGATATCTTAGAAGGTGTTGAAGTTAAAGTAAACAACAAGGTAGAAGTTGTTGTTTCTGGAACCAACAAAGAAAACGTTGGTCAAACAGCAGCAAATATCGAAAGATGTGTTACGGTGAAGAATCGAGATCGCCGTGTGTTCCAAGATGGAATTTATCTCGTAGGAAAGGAGTGATTTAGATGTCTGATAATTATGAAGATATGACTGTGGCCGAACTTAAGGTCATACTAAAGGAACGTGACTTACCAGTTTCTGGTAAGAAAGCAGACTTGATCGAAAGACTTTCGCAATCCGCTGAAGAAGAGGATTTGGAAGAGGTCGAAGAAGCAGTCGAAGAATCATCTGAGGATGATTTTGAAGAAGATGACAACTGGGATGACGACGAAGATTGGGACGAAGAAGAAGAGGAAGGCCACGTTGCAAAACAAAAGCCAGTACTTTCTGAAGAAATGAAAGTTGCACTCGAACTTCGCTCCGAACAAAAGAAGAAGACTCCATCTTTTAGAAGAACTGAATGGTTCCGTTACAAGAGATTGTCTCGCTCAGGATGGAGAGCTCCTCACGGTATGGACAGCAAGCAACGTAGAAACTACAAGTACAGAAGTTCACTTGTACGTGTAGGTCACGGTAAAGTGTCTGCAGCTAGAGGTCTTCACCCATCAGGTTTCAAAGAAGTAATGGTCCAAAATACAACCGACCTAGATGTCATTGACCCTGAAACAGAGGCTGCAAGAGTAGGACGCAGCGTTGGTGGAAGAAAGCGTGAACAAATTTATTCTCGTGCAGATGAATTAGGAATTCGTGTCCTAAACAGAAGGAGGGATGTTTGATGCAAATCACCAATCAAAAGCGTTTAGCAGCAAGACTACTAAAGTGTGGAGTTAACAGAGTTTGGGTCAATCCAGATTATGTCGACCAAATCTCTTCAGCAGTTCAAACCGATGATATTCGTGAATTTATTGATGAAGGTTGGATTAGAGCTAAGCCAATCAAGGGAACTTCTCGTGCAAGAGCAAGAATCCGTTTGGAGCAAAAGAGAAAAGGCCGAAGAAAAGGTCAAGGTAAGAGAGCAGGTTCATCTAATGCAAGAAATCCTCGTAAGAACCGATGGATGAGAACAATTAGGTCACAACGACGTGTTCTAAAGGAACTTCGTGCAGATGAAACAATCGAACCTTCACAATATCGTAAGTATTACTTGAAGGCAAAAGGTGGTTCATACCGTTCTATCGCTCACATGCGTTCACAGATGGCCATCGAAGGAATTCAACTCAAAGGAGGCGATGAATGATGCAAGGAACTCGTAGAAGATCAATNTTCAGAAGAAGAAAAGCTGGTTTAACCGACTATCACAGAAGATTGAAACTATTGAGAGGGAACAAGGCTCGTGCAGTAGTNAGAATCTCAAACACTCGTATAACATGNCAAATTGTAAANTGGGCAGTTAANGGAGACCAAGTNATGGCAACAGTNACTGGTTCAGATTTGACAAAGAAGCACGGATGGCCNGANGGATTCTCTCAAAAGTCAGTNCCNGCATGNTANCTTACAGGATATGCGCTTGGTAAGGCTTCNCTNGCTCTTGGATGCNATGAAGCAGTTCTTGATATTGGNNTAGCNGGAAGTTCTCCAGGTGGAAGAGTATTTTCNGCTTTGAANGGNATGGTTGACGCAGGATTGAATGTCCCTCACGGNGAGGACNTTCTTCCAGATGACGACAGAATTAACGGTGCTCACATCGATGATAAAATCAGTGCAGCAGTNGAATCAACAAAGAAGAGTATAGAGGAGGCTTANTGATGAGTGAAGAAGAAAATCAAAANATGGCNCCNGGTCTTATTCAGGCTTTNAACCCTGNNGAAGNAGAAGANANNGGAGACCAACGNAGNAGACGTAGAAATCAAGACGATCCTATCATGAATCTAAGAAAGTGGACTCCTAAGACNAGACTAGGTAATGCTGTAATGGCAGGACGTATCGTAACTTTCGAACAGGCATTGGCTTCAAGACTTCCAATTAGAGAAGTCGAAATTGTTGATGCTTTGATTCCTAACCTTGAAGACGATATCATCAAGGTTAACATGGTTCAAAGAATGACAGACAGTGGTCGTAGACCAAGATTCAATGTTATGGCTTGTGTAGGAAATCGAGATGGATATGTTGGTCTAGGAATGGCAAAAGCCAAGGATGTTTCAATGGCTATTCGTAAAGCAATAACAGCCGCTAAATTGAATATTATTTCAATTCAAAGAGGTAATGGTTCTTGGGAATCATCTACTGGTCCNGGAACATCGGTTCCAATGAAAATCAATGGCCGCTCAGCGTCAACTAGAGTGACATTGATGCCTGCTGCTAAGGGTAAAGGACTAGTTATTGGAGAAACCGGGAAGAAAGTATTGGACCTTGCTGGAATTACTGACGTACTATCTAGAACCAAGGGTCAAACAAGAACAACTATCAATTACGCTGCAGCTACTTTCAATGCTCTAAGTAACTTGAACTCAACTAGAATCTCCAACGAACAGAAGGAGAGATTATTCATCCATAAAGGGAGGAAATTAGAATGAGTTGGGTCGTTGTAAGAGTAAGAAGTAACGTTAACGTTGAACGTTCAATTAGAGAGACTATGGATTATCTGAACTTGACCAAGGTCAACCACGCNGTAATTATTCCAGAGAATGAACAATATCGTGGTATGCTTCAAAAGGCTAAGGATTACATTACTTGGGGAGAAGCCACAGAAGAAATCGTNGAGAAGATGCTTTCCGAAAGAGGTAGAATGTCAGGAGATAATCCTTTGACTGATTCCTTAGTAAAAGACAATACTGATTACAAAAATATNGGCGAATTTGCAAAGGCAATCGTATCAAATGATGCTACTGTTAAGCACGTTCCTGGTCTGAAGAGAGTTTTCCGACTTCATCCACCACGTGGCACAAAAGGCTGGGGTGGAATAAAGCGACCNTTCGTTCTTGGCGGAGCGCTTGGTTCAAGAGGAGATNANATTGACGCTCTAGTNGAGCGAATGATTTGAGGTGATATGATGGGAANAAAAGCAAACAAACATCGTGGAAGAAACAGATACCATGGACGTGGAAAGAAAGCTGGCCGTGGTGCTGGTAAGAGAGGAGGTCGTGGTAATGCTGGTATNAACAAGCATAGAGTCATGACTNGAATCAANTATATGCCAAANCATTGGGGTATGCANGGNTTTAANCGNCATCCTNNACTNAGNAANNTNAATGTCACAGTNAANGTTGGNCAACTNGAANNNATGGCTGATGGTAAAGATACATTGAACNTAACNGAGTTAGGAATCGATAANCTTCTNGGAAGTGGAAGAATTTCNTCTGCNNTTACAGTTATTGTNNCAGAGGCCAGTGCTAAGGCATCNGAAAAANTCAGTGCAGCNGGTGGNTCNGTTGAAGCTGGNGACGATGACTTTGGNGAATGGGAAGAAGAGTGANTTTAGATAGGTGAGAATTATGAAACACAAGCCAATTCCTTGGGCAATTGCACTTACTGGTGCTTTGTATTTCGGACTTTTGATATATTGGCAATCCGATGAGTTGAGTGGCACCTCAGAACAAGTGGCTGGCGCCCAATTTGGGTTGGTATTATCTGTGATTTATGTTGCATATTTGATGTGGTGTTTCCAAAGAGATTTACCAAAAGGACTGCAAGACGCACCTGTTATTGGAAGATACGGTAAATTGATTGGATGGTTAGCTCTTACTGCAACTGCAGTTTGGTATGTTAGACCAAATGCTTGGGGAGGATACGATGAAGGAGTTGGATTCTTCTTAGTAGGTATTGTTCTTCTTGGTTTTGCAGCAGCAGCAATTCTTACATGTTTCATGTGGAGTGGTGATAAGAGTAGTAGATTGTATGCTCTTAGCAGGTTCGTGGATGTATATCCAACTATTACCAAACCGGAGAGACACGTTAGATTCAATGAAAAAATGTGGACTACTACATTCGTATTGATTATTTATTTCGCTATGACCAATGTAATGCTATACGGTCTATCCGGACAAGCTCTTGACTTGTTTAGTGGATTTAGGTCGATTATGGCTGGTGCATCAGGTACTATAATGCACCTGGGTATTGGCCCAATTGTTACTGGTTCCATTATTATGCAATTATTCGCAGGAGCTAAGATTATTCGATTAGACCTTAGTAATTCAGAAGACAAGGCAATGTACCAAGGTGTACAGAAGTTACTTGTTCTTATCATGATTCCAATCGAATCAATTCCACAAACCTATGGTTTCTTGGACCCTCAAGAATTCCTAATTGATTCATATGGAATCGGTTGGGCTAATTTCGTAATTGTAGCACAATTATTCGCAGGTTCTTATCTTGTTTTCTTGCTTGATGAATTAGTCAGTAAGTGGGGTATTGGTTCTGGTATGTCACTATTTATTGCTGCAGGTGTTGCTCAATCAACATTCGTAGGAACACTTTCGCCTCTACCAGTTACCAAGGGACTTGGATACTCTCTAAGTAATCCTCCTTCGGGAACATTACCGATGATATTCTATATGTTTAGGGAGGCGACCAATTATGAGATGATATCGAGTAATGGTTTTGAAACGATATTGCTGACGCACGTCAATCCTATCGCCGCGCTGTTTTCTTCAGTAGTTGTGTTCTTAGTGGTAGCATATGCTGAATCCAGTAAACTCGAATTACCGTTGACACATGGTAAGGTCAGAGGTCATAGGGGAAAATATCCGATTCGACTAGTATATGCATCTAACATTCCAGTTATTTTGATGGCTGCACTTTTGGCAAATATCAATATGTTTACACTGCTATTCTGGAGTCACCCGACATTGTCTCAAACTCCTTTATTAGGCCGGAATGGGGCTGGTTCGCTTTCTAAATACATAGGAACCTATGAACAAGGGCAGACTACTGCCTCAGGAGGTTTTGCATGGTATGCAAGTATGGTCAATGGGGTTAACGACTGGTTACTACCGCTGCTAAACCAACAGGGTGACGTATTCGGGCATAGCTTATCGCAGATTATGGTACACGTTGTGTTCTATGTTATTCTAATGACAGTAGGTTCAATGATTTTCGCTAAGTTTTGGATCGATACTACAAATATGGGTACCAAAGATGTGGCAAAACAAATCGAAAGAACAGGTATGCAAATACCAGGTTTCCGTAAGAACCCTAAGGTCCTAGAAAAGATTCTTGAAAATTATATTCCTCCTGTGACATATTTCTCAGGAGCCTTTGTCGGGTTGCTAGCAGCAGGCGCTGACCTGCTGGGAACTGTTGGTAATGCGACGGGTACAGGTTTACTACTTGCAGTAGGTATTATTTTACGTACATATGAGCAAATACAGAAAGAACAAGCAATGGAAATGCATCCAATGATCAGACAGTTCTTTGGTGCAGAGTAGGGCTGATATGAGGTCATAATATGGCCACATTTCCTATTCTTCCAACCATTGCAATACTGGTTGGTTTGTTCTTGTTAGAATATATCATTTATGATTCTTATACGAAGAACAAAAAGGTAGCAGATAATACGGTCAAAAACTATTCTGTCCATGACCAATCTGCTTTATTGGATAGAGAAACTACTCCTTCTATGATTAGTCTTCCAAGTATGCCGACAGTGCAGAATATGCCTATTACAGATTATTTAAGCGCATCTCATGAGGCTCAAACCCCATTAGAAAAGACATCTCGGGAAGGTATTGGTATCAATCCAGTAAAATCAGCCCCTAATGCCCCAGAAATCCCTCTAACAGGGTTGCCAGAAGGTTGGTCTATCGAGCAGTGGAATTATTATGGGGCACAGTGGCTTGAATCAAGAAATATGTCTTAATGTGAAATATTTTTTTAATGATTCAGAGTGACTTATTTTTACATAAATTGCTTTGCAGCATGTCATTTAACTTATTGTTATGCTAAGGTATGTTGATATAGGGGAGGTGACTCGGTGGGTTGCTTGCGTTGTTGAGAACGGCGTTGGCGGCAGAGTCTTCGGACTATGACAGTCGCCATCCTCTCGATACGTGAAGCCGAAGCGATTGCGATTTTGAGAAACCTTCCACCCACGGAAGATCGCTCAGAGTCAGGAAGGTGATCGAGATTATGACGTATTTTGTGCAAGAAGCTCAAGTGCATTATTTTCTCGCCAATTTTTTTAGGACAGCAAATTCAAATGAATTTCAGCGACAAGTAGCCTAAGGATCATTACAAGAGAAATCTGGTTGATCCTGCCAGAGGCGACCGCTTTTGGAGTTCGATTAAGCCATGCGAGTAGAAAGAAATTAGATTCTTTGCAAACTGCTCAGTAACACGTGGATAACCTGCCCTATGCTCCGGAATAACCTCGGGAAACTGAGAATAATACCGGATAGATCACAACGCCTGGAACGGTGTGTGGTTCAAAGGTCACGGCATAGGATGGGTCTGCGGCGTATCAGGTCGTAGGGGGTGTAACGGACCTCCTAGCCATCGACGCGTACGGGTGTTGGGAGACATAGCCCGGAGATGGATTCTG